>CAJIYZ010000029.1 GCA_905181675.1 Bacteroidetes bacterium MED-G20 | reverse complement strand
GGTCAGAATACCATGCGTAAATCTTTGTGCTGTCATTTTTCATCCAAATTGCTCTCCTGCAGCTGTATCCTGCAATATTTCTTTTTCTTTCTGTAATCTTCCAGTTTCTTTCAATTAGGTTGTCTTTAACAACTTTACTTTCTCCCATAAGATTGTAAATAGAAACTCTTTGTTTGTTTTGAAAATTTTGTATTACAGTGTTTTTAGAAGTTGCCCAATCGGCTTTGGTAGGTACTGCAGATTCAATTGGAAGAAAAAAAGATTTTTCCGGTGAGAAATGCAAATTAAATCTGTCAATTTTTACTTTTTCTCCTCTTAACCATCTTTGAGATTCTGGAGAATCATATTTTTTAAGAAGATTGGTTTTTCTTTCGAATAAGATTACCCCATGTGTTATTTGTCCATTAATAATTTGAAGATTAGTTAGTAATAAAAAGCTTAAAAGATATTTAATGAAATGATTCATCTTGAGATTTAGTTTTATTATTGTTAAATTTATAGGTGAGTCTTGCTAAAAAATATCTGGATATTATAGTTGTTCTATTGTCTATAATTAAATTGTTCTGAACTACTCTTTGCGCAATTATATTTTGATTAAGTACATCGTTCCCCTCAATTGATAAAATAATATTCTCTCTTTTTGTAAATCTTTTTTCTAAAGAGAAATTAATTATCAAGAAATTTATGTTGTATCCTTCAGACCTCTGAGTGTTTATTGTATATCCAGATTCACTAAAAAATGTCATGTTCCATGGAAGTTCAATCTCTGTGTCTAAAAAGTAGTATTGTGTGACAAATGGCTGGCTTACTATGTTTAGGCTGTTAGAAGGCTTAGAATAGGATATTTCGGCACCTATTTCTATAAATAAAGAATCTGTTTCCCATTCCAAAGTCAATTCATTATTCTGAGATAGAGTAGTGGTTTGATTTCTAAAGCCATTAATTACGCTATTAGTTATGTTGTGACTAGAGAAATTTCTAATATTAATTCCTAAGGGAGAGTTTCCTAAAGGTATTTTTCCACCTAAATTGTAGGATGTATATTGATTAACAGCAGAGTCAATGTTAATAGTTTTTGAAATTGTTCTTCCAAAATCATCAAAAGACATTTGATTTGAAAATGGATTTACAACTCGTCTATAGTTTAAACTAGTCCATATATAACTTCCTGTTAATCCTTTCCAATGGTTATAGGTTGCAGAAAGTTTGTGTGAATAATCTGGAATAAGATCTGGATTTCCCTCAATAATTTTATTTGGATTCGAATTGTTCTGAACTGGTTGAAGTTGGTTTAAAGAAGGTTGCCTAGAATTGGTTCTGTAGGAAAATCTAAGTCTTTGAGAGCTGTTAAATTTATGTCTGTAGTTTATTTGAGGGAGAACATCCCAAAAGTTAAGTGAATCTGTAAGTGGGTTTTTAAATTCGTCAAAACTTCTTAACTGTACATTTCTCACGTATCCACCGATTTTTAAACGGTCTTTTTTATGTCTGTAAACATAATATAATCCTGCTCTGTTGGTTAATTTAAAATTTTCAAAACTATTAGAAAATAAAGTATCTAAAAGAGTATACTCATTATTGGTTATATCTTTATTCATAGTAGATCTGTTCTGCTCACCAATATTAATTTTAAAAAGATGCTCAATATCTAACCCCCATTTTTTATTGATAGGTTCTCTAAATAAAAATTGAGATTGGTATCTTCTATTACTTGATAAAAAGTCCTGATTTTGGTCTACTGTGTCACCGTTAATCACATTATTGTAATATTTGTTGTTGGTTATGTTTTTTTGATTTTCATCATTTTCAGAATCGACATACTTTATCGCATATTTTAGTAATCTATCTTTCTTTTTAAAATCTTTTTTAAGTCTTATTTCGGTAGAGAAATTATAGCTTTCAGAATCATGTTCTTGATTAACAACTGATTTTGAGTTTATAACAGTATCTTCAGTGATGAAAGTATTTTCAAAGATGTTGCTGTTGTTGAATTTAGATAAGCTGTAACTTGGAAGAATTTCAAGCGAAGTAGAGCTATCTAGTTGAATATTTACTCTTGCATTGATTAGGTGGTCTTCATTGTTTTGATTGGTGTTGTTGTCTTCCTCTATAAAAAACGTGGTATCTCTTAGTAAATACTGCAGATTTCTATTAGAATTTGTTACTAAAGAAGATTCATTGTAGGTATAGTTAAGGCCAATTTTTACTTTATCGTTTAACTTGTCTGAAAAAAAGATTCCAGATTTTAATGTTTTTGGAATACCGTTATTATTTAAGCCATTGGATCCTCCCCACCAACCACCTCTGTCATTGTCGCTAAAAAAATCTCCATTGTCGGTACTTAGACCATATTTTTTTATGTCTCCATATCCGAAATTAGCTCGTGGTGTGTTGGAGGCCAGTGAGAAAACAGATAGTTTGAAATCTTTATTGAATTTATTAAAAAGTAATTCTCCTTCATAGAATTTGTTAAAATCTGTTCCTCCGGAAACTCTTCCAAAATATCCATTTTTAGCATCTTCTTTTAATCTTAAGTCCATTACTTGAATGGTTTCCTCTGCAGTTTCATCCGAATCCGTATTTTCTTCCTCGTAGATTTCTACACTTTCTATACTTTTTGCACCTAGATTCTTTGTGGCAATTGTAGGATCACTTCCAAAAAACTCATCCCCATCTACCAATACTTTATTAACCTCTCTTCCTTGAGAAGTGATGGATCCATTTTTATCTACTTCAATACCAGGAAGTTTTTTTAGTAAATCTTCTACCACTGCATTTTCTTTTGTTTTAAAAGAGTCTGCTAGAAACACCAAAGTATCCCCTCTAAAGAAAACAGGGTCTTTAAAAGCATAAATAGTCACCTCATTCATCATTTCACTTTTCTCTGGAAGAATGGTATTGCTGAGATTTAAAGATAATCTGTCTTTGGAAGGGAAAAAGAAGATTATTTTATCGTCATTTTTATGATGAGAAATTATTA
>CAJIYZ010000028.1 GCA_905181675.1 Bacteroidetes bacterium MED-G20 | reverse complement strand
CTCGTTAACCATTACATCTCTGTACAAAGTGTATGATTTCGCAAACTTTTTCTGATCATTTATTGCAATAATATCCTTTGCTAAAGCTGCTTTTGTTGAGTTACATTCTCCAAAATTAGCAAACCATAGGTCATAAATCTGGTATAGCGTATCTTTATAAAGTGATAAATCTGGTGATTTTTCCTTAGCTTTTTGTTTGATTATTTTTTTGTAAATATATGCTCCGTTTGAATAGAGATTAATATTTACTAATCGTCCATTGTCATTTATTTGTTTTAATGTGGGACAAATTTTTTGAGTTTCCCACCAAAATCTTGAGGCATTATTGTAGCTTTTTTGAACAAAATAACTTGAATACAGAGTATAGTTCTTTCTACAATTTGCACTATCAGAACCATAGTTATCCGTACTATGATTTAAACAGTCTTGGGCATTTACAAAAACACTTCCCAGAAGTATTAATGGAATTAAAAAATAGTTTTTCATTTTAAAGCAATTAATCATATTTTCTTTTTCTAAACCAACGATCGTATCTTGTGTCAGGGCCAAGTGAAAACCCTATAGAAAATTTAAAATAACTCTCTTCAATTTTATTAATTGTTAAATCGCCAAGTTTTCCAAACTCGACCCCAAAATTAACTCTAGAGAGCGATCTTGAACTTAGCAATGGTATAGACACTCCAAAATTTATGCCATTTTGTATTAATGAACTCTCATCTACAATTATTTTAGACTGTGTTTGGTGAAACCCTAATGAAAAAGTAGACTTACTAAATAGTGATTTATTGGTGTTAGACCAATCTAAATTTGGAGATAACCTATAGCCCAAGGAAATTCTTGAGAAGGGACCCATTGGGAAATCACTTTGAGAAGAATATTTGGAGTTATCTTGAAATTTTGTCCAATCTACAGTTGAATATTGAATCCCTAGATCCCATCTTCTTTTGTTCTTGAACACTTTACCAAAAGACAAACCAAATTCTAATTTTTCTGGAAGTACCATGTTAGAAGTTTCATTTTCCATTGCTAAAGTATCTTTTGGAAATTCTTGAACACTAAAATTGTATTTAAATGTATATGCAAAGAAATCATTGTCTGTAGAGATGTCAGAACTCAAAGAATAGTTAACCCCAAGATTTAAGAAAAGCTTATTGTTAGATGCTGTTTTAAATCTTTTAAAAATTTGAAGCCCAAAATCAAACCCCCAACCGCTTAAGGATGAACGATATTGTATTCTCGAATTGTAGTCGTTCGAATTATTGTAAATAACAGAACTTGTTCTATCTAAGTTTCCAAATAAGTAAGAACAATTCACCCCTAAAGATATTCTTGTTGTGTCTCCTTTGTTTAGAATATTAAATCCATTTCCTATAAGTAATTTATTAACTGAGCCATCTCCTTTAAAAACATAGGAAACTGTAGAGGTGTCGAAAGGAACTGTACTATTGACTTCATAGCCTTGGGAGGACAAAGGAGTTATTCCAAAGACCAAGCCCCAATTCTTAGTAATTGGAAGCCCCATAAATAAATTATTTAATCCAAAATTATTTCCGGAAGAAGTAGTCTCTTTATCGTTGTAATTAGAATTATATAATGCAGATTTGCCTGCAAGAGAAACATTGTATATAGGATTATACTTTATGAAAGAAGCGTAAGAAGCAGGATTATTAATGTTAATATATTGTGGTTCTGAACTTGGAGAAGTAATGTTTCCAAACCCAAAGTAATGTGCAGATTGAATAGTATTAATTTCACCAATTCCGTATCTAGAAAATGGAGAAGTATTTAAAACCTGTCCTTTAATGGAAACAATGAATGTTATAAAAAATATATGTAGAAAAAACTGTTTAAGCATTGTGTTTTAAAACGGCATATAGGCCCTTTAACGTTAAATTTTCATCTGCAAAGATGCTGTTTTTTTTTGTTGATACAATTGATTTTATAAAAGTAGTATCTCCACCTGTCAATATAACGTTTATTTCAGGGTGTAATTGTTCATATGCAGAAATATTTTGAATGATTTCATTAATAGTTCCATTGACTACTCCGCTCTCTATAGATTCTATGGTGTTTGTACCAATCAAGGGGATGCTTTTAATTTTAAAATTCACCACTGGCAAGTTTTCTGTAAAGCTATTTAGAGCCTTCATTCTTAAATTAAATCCAGGGGAAATCCCTCCACCTAAGTACTCGTTAGAGTTGTTTAAAAAATCATAGGTAATACAAGTTCCAACGTCAATCACTAGGTTGTTTTTATCAGGAAATGAGGCATGAGCTCCAACTGCATTTGCAATTCTGTCATGACCTAAAGAAAGTACAGAATTATACTTTAAAACAACAGGGAAATTTAAGTTGTGACTCATAAGAACAAAATCAGGGAAGGTTCTCAATATTTTTTGACATAACTTTTTATTTCCGACATTGGATATGATTCCATTTTTAAAATGAAGTTTTTCTAGAGAACTTAAAACCTCATCTTCCTTAAGAAAAAGAACATTTAAAAGTTCTTGGTCTTTAAATTGTGCAACTTTTATTCTCGAGTTTCCTATGTCTACAACTATACTCATTTATGAAAAATCCGGCGTTAAGCCGGATTAAATTTAAAAGAAAAGAATCAATAAAATTCAATATTATAGAGAAGATTTTTCAGATTCAACAATTGAATCTATATTTAAATCTTCTGTAGAAATTTTAATCTCTTTGTTTGTAACAGTATCTCCATCTTTTACACTGACAGTTAAAACAACACTTGAACTATCTGAATCTGATGAGATTTGTTTGACATCTACCACTACGTTGTTGCTTTCCATAGAACAACAAGGTTTTTTACAATCTGCAGAACATTTTTTAATCTCGCTTTTATGTACTGCCGAAGATTCACCTGAAACATGACTCCCCCCCAAGATTGGTGCAATTACCAATCCAATAAGACAAGTAAGCTTTATAAGGATATTCATTGATGGACCAGAAGTGTCTTTAAATGGGTCACCAACAGTATCTCCAGTAACCGCTGCTTTGTGTGCTTCAGAACCTTTATAAGTCATCTCGCCGTTTATTTCCACACCCGCTTCAAAGGATTTTTTTGCATTGTCCCATGCTCCTCCAGCGTTATTCTGAAAAATAGCCCAAAGGACACCACTTACTGTAACTCCTGCCATATATCCACCTAACATTTCAGCAACTAGTTTTTTAGCTTCTACTTCCGTTCCGTAAATACCTAAACCAAGTAATACTATAGCAATTGGAAAGCCGATAGTCAATAACCCAGGCAACATCATTTCTTTTAATGATGCTTTGGTAGAAATATCTACACATTTATCGTATTCTGGCTTACCAGTACCTTCCATAATTCCTGGGATTTCTTTAAACTGGCGAACAACTTCGTTAACCATTTCCATTGCCGCTTTCCCAACTGCATTCATAGCTAATGCTGAAAAAACAACAGGAACCATTCCGCCAACAAAAAGCATTGCAAGAACTGGTGCTTTAAATATATTAATTCCGTCAATTCCTGTGAAAGTTACATATGCTGCAAATAATGCCAGTGATGTTAATGCTGCAGATGCAATAGCAAAACCTTTTCCAGTAGCTGCAGTTGTGTTACCAACAGCATCTAAAATATCTGTACGTTCTCTAACTATAGGATCTTGCTCACTCATTTCCGCAATACCACCTGCATTATCAGCAATAGGTCCAAATGCATCAATAGCTAATTGCATAGCGGTAGTAGCCATCATTGCAGAAGCTGCTAATGCAACTCCATAGAAACCTGCAAAAGCATAAGACATCCAAATTGCTGCAGCAAATAAAAGAACAGAAGAAAAAGTAGAAATCATTCCAGTTGCTAATCCTGCAATAATATTGGTCCCAGCTCCAGTACTAGACTGCTGAACAATTTTTAAAATTGGGGGCTTACCCAAACCAGTATAATACTCGGTAAATGCTGAAATTCCTGCTCCTACAACCAAACCAACTAGACAAGCATAGAAAACTCTCATTGAAGATATATCTTGAAGTCCTTCTCCAAAGAAATTCATTTGCATAGTGTCAGGAAGCATAAATTGACATAATACGTAACAAGAAACTGCAACCATTAAAATGGATGCCCAATTACCTATATTCAATGCCTTTTGAACCTGAGGCTCTTTGGCGTCATTGGAAGAGATATTCACGAAAAATGTTCCTAAAAGAGATATAATAATTCCCACACCAGCAATGGACATTGGTAATAAAATTGGTCCAATTCCTCCAAAGGCGTCTTCAATAACACCACCCATATCTTTTATGATATAGTTACCTAAAACCATAGCTGCTAATACAGTAGCAACATAAGAGCCAAATAAATCTGCTCCCATTCCTGCAACATCACCAACGTTGTCTCCAACATTATCGGCAATAGTAGCTGGATTTCTTGGGTCATCTTCTGGAATATCTGCTTGAACTTTTCCTGCTAAATCAGCACCAACATCTGCAGCCTTTGTATAAATACCACCCCCTACTCTAGCAAATAAAGCAATTGACTCTGCACCTAAGGAAAATCCTGCTAAAGTTTCTAAAACCATGGTCATGTCCGTAACACCTGTTTCTGCAGACCAAACGCCGCCCATAAACATTTGATAGAATAATATAAAGAAAGAAGTTAATCCTAAAACAGCTAAACCAGCAACACCAAGTCCCATGACAGTACCTCCCCCAAAAGATACTTTCAGTGCATTTGGCAAACTAGTTTTAGCAGCTTGAGTTGTTCTTACGTTTGTTTTAGTAGCTATTTTCATGCCCATATTGCCTGCAAAAGCTGAAAAAATAGCCCCTATTATAAATGCAACTACTATTAAAATATGTGTAGACGGAACCATAAAAGATACCCCTGCTAAGACAATACTTGCAGCAAAGACAAATATTGCAAGTAGCCTGTATTCTGCATTTAGAAAAGCGAGTGCTCCTTGATAAATATGATCTGAAATTTCTTTCATTTTACCGTCACCGGCATCCTGCTTCATAACCCATGCTCTTTTGACAAGCATATATAGCAATCCAACTATCGATAATACAATTGGCAAATAAATTACAAATGATTCCATAATATTTTAAGAATTGATTTTTAGGACAGCGAAATTATATTTTTAAACATTATTGTGCAAATATGAGGATGGAAATATAGCAATTACAGAGTAAAAGATAAAATTTTAAAGTGTTGCATATGCTATATTTAGTTAGAAAAAGTAGTTTTTTCAAAGTATAAAAAAAACAAAACTGTATAATTATCTTTATATTAATTGATAATAAATGAAATTTATACTTAAAATAATATTGCTTTTTCCGGGTTTTGTATTGTCTCAAAACCACCATTATGAGAATTATATTCCCTACGATACTTGTCAGTTGCATTCTTATCCTATTTTAGAAATAAAAGTATGGGTTCATGTTTTACAGCAATCTGTAGAAAATCCAAAAAACATCACAAAAGATTCTTCTCATTTTATTAAAGAGCAATTTCAATGGATTAATAAGATTTATAGCAATCTAAAACCTCCTTCAAGGGAAAACGCCAACAAGGAAAAACCATATATCAAAGATTCAAGAATAAGATTTTTAGTAGATACTATCTCCTATCATGTAGATAGTAGTGGGTGGGAAAGAATGGAAGTTGTTATGGAAAACGATAGCAATAGGTGGTTAGAAATTTTAGAAATTAATGCGGACTCTAATTCTATAACTGTAAAAGGAGTGAAAAATAATTTTAGACCAATACTAGATAGTATCAAGGTAATGGGAACCAATTCTAACAATGGAATATTGCATACTTATTTGGCAAAAAAAGATGGCAGAAATACCATTATATATTTTAAAGAAAGCATACATGTGTCAGAAGGTAATATTGGGGGTTTAAGCTACTTTAAAAAAGTAGATAAAAATTGCAACAAAGACAATTGGGTAAGATTTACTAAAGAGGATAAAGACTTTTTACATGTCTTCTATACAGGATCTTCAAGTTCTGTTCCAGCATTTGGATGTGGCCCTTCACCATTTTACTTAAATGTATCTAAATTCCTAGAAAATGGAAGATATGCCACAGCACAATTAACCGCTCATGAACTAGGGCACTGTATGGGCTTGAGACATACCAATACTCCTCAGTTTTCAGACCTTCCAAGAAAAGATAAGTTTGGTTGGATAAACTGTAATTCAAATAATGTGAGTAATAATATTATGGGATATAATTTATGTAGGAATTACTTGTCTCCTATGCAAATTGGATATATTCATTACCGGTATTCAAGTGTAAATGAGTTAAGCCAAACAACCAAAAATTTAATGCCAAATAGCTCAAAAACTCTTATTAAAAAAAATACTCATTGGGATAAAAATATTTTATCGAAAGGAACAATAATTATAAAAAAAAATAAAACTCTTACCGTTTCCAAAAATCTTTTAATTCCAGAAAATGGGATTATAATTTTAGAAAAAAAAAGCAAACTAATTGTTGACGGGGGACATATATTCAGCCCTATGGATAAATGGCTTGGAATTATTAAGAAAGAACCTAGTGGAAAGAGCAAGCGCTGGTGTTTTCGAAAAAAAGTAAGTAGTCAAATAGTTTTATTAAATAGCGGGGAAATTTCCTATTGATCAATCTCAAATTCTGGCTTTTTCTTTTCTTGTTCTTCAACTCCAAGCTTTTTTAGGAATTTATTTAGCTTGGAAGAATCCTTTTTCTTTTTAATTTTTCCCACGGAAAATTCTTTATTAGAACTGGCAGAGTCTGTTTCTAGAGATTCTTGCTCAAGTTCAAATACTTCGCTTTTTTTCTGCTTTTCTTGAAATTCACCTTTTATAATCTGCTTAATTGTTTCTTTTTCATTATTAATAATTTCTTTTCGTTCATTCTTAATTTCTGTTTTGTCAAAACCGTAGCTTAAATCATCTATTGGTCCCGATATTTTTAAAAACAATTGTTTTCCTTTAGTTGGGTTTTCTTGAACAATATTAGACTTAGAATTCTTTTTTCTAACAATGTCGGCCCAATTGAAGCTCAAATGATAATCTACTTGGTTGTCTAAGTTGTAATTTCCATAAAAAGAAAAATCTAAAACATCATTTTTAAAATCGGTTTTATCTATTTTAATTACTCCATTTGAAGAAAATAAATTAGAGCTGAAATTTTTAAATTCCACTTTATGAAGGTTTTTGTGATAATGGTTGATGTCAATTATGTTTCGAGTAATAACACTGTTTTTAAATACTTGAAGGATGTCGTATAAAAAAGAATACTCTAAAAGAACAAGATTTTCAAAAGTGTTTTTTGAAGCAATAGTAGAATTTTGATAATCCAAGTTTTTCAAAGAATCAAAAAATAAATTCGAATTAAACTCGCTAGTAATTAATCCTGAAATATGTTCATTTTTGATGTAATCTTGGTCAAAATCGGCGAATGATTGCATTAACTTTTTAATATTTAAGCTAGATAATTTCCCATCTATTAACCAGTTTTGATTTTCACTATTTAAATCCGAATTGTAAACATTTAATCGAATTTCACCATCCAAAGACTCCATTAATAAGTTATTAATCTCAAGGGATTTATTGTATTTCACCCTTTTAGACGACACATTGACAAATTTTAAATTGTCGTAATAAAGCTCATTGGCAGTTATAGCTCCGTCTAAATCTATTTGGTAATCTTCACTAGATGAGTCCTTGGATTCAAATATTTTTAAAAAATTATCTAAGTGGAATTTGTCCAGTTTTAAGTCATAAATGCATTTTATTTCTTTAGAATCAGATTTAATGAATTTATCCCAACCCACAAAATCTAATTTAACGGAAAATTCATCTTCATTAAAAAAAGAATTTTTAGCTATTAAATTCATGTTTTTTTTGGAAATATTTACTTCAAAGTTCTTTAATTCTAAATGTGT
Organism: Bacteroidetes bacterium MED-G20; assembly: GCA_905181675.1. Classification (GTDB taxonomy): domain Bacteria; phylum Bacteroidota; class Bacteroidia; order Flavobacteriales_D; family Parvicellaceae; genus MED-G20. The sequence continues at coordinate 11,564 of CAJIYZ010000028.1, read as the reverse complement.
TTTAGAAGGGGAATAATCCACATTTATTTTTTCGCTAAATAACTTTCCATCTAGCTTGTTAAAAAATAATTTTTTGTTTTTTGTTGAAATTATTGTTTTCATTTCCACTGCTGTTTCTCCTAGTAATGAAACATCTTTTAGAGTCATGAAAAAAGGAATTTTACTTAAATCAAACAACCCTTCAATATTTAAAAAATATGTAGGGTTGTTAAAGTTTTTCACCTCCAAATCCCCACTAAATATTCTATTATTCATTAGTGCTGAGAAATTACTTATTTTAAGATTTTGTGTTTTATTATTAAATATTCCATTTAAATCAATCCTTTCTAAATTAATATTATTTAACTCGTCTTTCAAAGAAGCATTTTCAGCGTTAAATTTCACAGAAAAGCTAAGGGGCTCTTTGTTATTCAGCTCGCCATTTAGGTGTCCATCAAAATTGAATATCCCCTTGGAGCTATACCTGTTTTTTATGCTTTTATAATCTAATGGTAACACACTAAATATTTCAGATATTTGAATTTTGTTTCCTTTAATACTAAGATTTAATATGTCTTTTTTAAAGCTTTTGTAATCCCCCTCTAAAAAGAAATTCATATCACCTAATTTCAATTTACCCTTTTTAATTTCCAAGGAAAAAGGATCATTTACTACATGTAAAATAATTTCTGTGGAGGCTTTTTTAGAACTTATATAGTTTACTCCTTCTAGAGCAAACTTATTTATAGCCATTTGAGAAAGTATATTTAAGTCGTATTCTTTATTGGAAAATTGTCCTTTCAACTTTGAATCTGAAATGATAAAATCGTATTGTTGATTTAAAGAAAGGTTTTTATAGTTTATAGAAAAGTCTTTGATTATCAGTTGATTTAATAAAAACTTAAAATTTTTATTGTCATTTTTGTCATTTTTTTTCAAAACATTAAAATTCTCTTTTCCATTATTATTAATGAAAATGTCCATACACCCGTTTTTTAAAACCAACTTCCTTACTATATATTTTTTATTGATTAGATCATAAGTGTCAAAATTCAAATAGACATTTTTTGCAAACAATAAAGTGTCGTTTGCTTTCAGAGGGTCTTTTATTAAAAGATTAGAGAAATTTAGGGAAATTGAAGGAAAATAATTAATCGCACTTAATTCTATATCCTGAACAATTATTGGTGAAATAAGCTGTTGATTTATCTGTTTTAATGCAATTTCTTTAATCTCTTTATCGTAAATTTTTATCACAGAAAATAAAACCCCAAAAACCAATAGAACTATTAATGCTAATAATGAAATGATATACTTAATTATACGTTTAGCCATAACAGGTGTAAATTTGTAATTTACTGAAGACTTATACTGTCTAGTGATGCTTTTATTTCTGCTATCTCTAAAGAATATTTAGCCTTTAAGTTTTCGGGAATAGGATCTTTACTTGGCACATTTAATTTAAGGGGGTTTTTGGCTTTGCCATTAATATAAACTCTGTAGTCTAAATGTGGCCCCGTACTTAGCCCCGTACTTCCTACTTCACCAATTTTCTGTCCCTGTTCGACATATTTACCAACTTTTATTCCTTTTTCAAATCTTAAAAGATGTAAGTATTTAGTGACAACGTTTCCAAAAGAATGTTTTATTTTTATCATGTTCCCAGCACCTCCAGATCGAGCAGCAAAAATCACTTTTCCATCTCCAGTTGAAACCACATCTGTTCCCGAAGGAGCTGCATAATCTACACCGTGGTGTGGTCTATATATTTTTTTTATCGGATGAAGTCTTCTATTAGAAAATTTGGAGGAAATCCTTACATACTCTAATGGAGCAGAGAGTAGAGCTCTTTGCATACTTTCACCAGATTCTGTGAAATAACTTTCTACTTTTTTGGATTTTGACAAGTATCTAAAAGCATAAAAATCTCTTCCTTTATGGTTAAATAAAACAGCTTTAATATTCCCCACGCCAATAAAATTATTATCTACATATTTAGACTCAAAAATTATTTTGTAATTGTCCCCCTTTTGAATGTCAAAAAAATCAATGGACCAGGCGTATAAATTAGCAACTTTAGAGACTAGTGCAGGAGTTAATTTATTATCGACAAAGCTTTGCCAAAGACTAGATTTTATTGTGCCAGATGCTTTTTCTACTCTTATTTCAATAGGTTTTTTTATAGTGGTGATATTCAATGAATCTAAAAAACTCATTACTATCTTTTCAGTAAGGGATTGCTGGTAAATTAAATTGGAAAATTTATTACTATCGTTTTTGAAAATGGTGTAGTATTTATCTCCTGGATATATTTTTCTTATATCGTATACCTCATTAAAATCATTTCCTAAAGTATAAATATGCTCATAAGAAACATTTAGATTTTGTAAAATCTCACTAAAACTCTGACCGTTTTTAACCGAACTGCTATCAATTTTGAAATTCTCAAGACTGAATCCCTGAATTTCTTTAAATTTTACAACTTCTTTAACTGTGCTATTCAGTTCTTCATTTACTTTTTGGCTAGTTGAATTAGTATTGTTACAACTTGAAAATAAAAACACAGATCCGAAAAATGCGCAACTTGAAATAAATATACTGAGTTTAGTTACCATATTGGTTACAATGATAATTCAACAGAGTAATTAAACTCTATGCTTCAGCACAAATTATAAACATTAAAATGTGTTTTATAGTTCAATAAAAATTACTTCTGTGAATTAGCTTTATGTGTTCTTTTTGTCTGTTTTTTTTAAAAAAAACTATTCCCAATGAAAATAAGTCTACGCTAAGCATTACTTTATCACATTTACGAATCTCTGCCCATGCTTGTTTCATATCATAAGACCAATAAATATCGTCAAAAATAAAAATTGATTCTTCGTTTGCATGGTCAACTAACCAATAAAAATATCTAAGAGTAGCTTCTTTAGAATGGTTTCCGTCAAAAAAAACTAAATCAAATTTATTATTTAAAAGTTGTGGAATTATTTTGTCAAAAGGTCCGTTTATTAGTTCCACATTTTTAAGGTTTAAAGTTTTGAAGTTTTTTTTAGCCAAATTACTTACCGTTGGATCCCCTTCAATAGTTGTGATTTTACCATTTTTATTGGCATTTGAAAGGTAGGCGGTTGTTAATCCTAAAGATGTCCCAATTTCTAGAATATTTTCCTTCTGAAAAAAACTTACTATTTTAAACAATATTTGCGCTTTTTCAGGCCTTGATTGAACTTTTTTAGTTAAAATGTTTATGGTGCTAGTTGAAGATTTAATGGATTGTGACCCCACCCCCATATCTTTTAATTCAATGGTGTCTTTTTGTTTTAAAAGTAAACTTCTAACATGCTCTATTCCAATAAAGGAATAATACTTAATAGCGCTGTCAAGTATGTTTTCTATAAAATCATGAACCATTGGAGAATGGATATTGTATTTACTAGTCCCCTGAAATAAAAACTTCAAATAATAACTGATTTTTTTAATCATATTCAAATTTAAGGCTTTAGTTGGTCCTAATAAAAATTTTATTAAAGACATTATCTATTAGATTTGTAGTTATGAAAAGTGAAAATGAAAAAAAAGAGCTTTCTTTTTTAGGACACTTAGAAGAATTAAGATGGCGACTTGTTAGATCTAGCGTTGTTATAATTATAGCTGCAATAGTATTATTTTATTTTACAGACCATATTGTACAGCAGTTTTATATAAATATGTCCAAAACTACTTTTCCTACTTATCAGTTTTTTTGTCTTCTTTCTGAAAAATTAAATATCAGTGATGCTCTTTGTGCAAAGGACATCCCTATTCAAATACAATCCATTGAGATGACTAAGCAATTTTCAACAAATATGTATTTTGCATTAGTAGGTGGATTAATTATTTCTTTCCCCTTTACATTTTACCAAATATGGTCATTTGTTAAGCCGGGGTTGAAAATTAGAGAACTTAAAGCGACTAGGTGGATTGTATTTAGTGCTAGTTTGTTATTTTTTATGGGTGTTTTATTTGGCTACTTGCTAATAAGCCCTCTCTGTGTTCAATTTTTTGGTGGTTATAAATTGACTGAGCAAATTCAAAATAACTTTACAATAAGTTCTTATATGTCCATGATAACAACTTCTACTTTTTTATCTGGTTTGTTTTTTGAATTGCCTGTCGTAATGTATATTCTGGCAAAAATTGGCATTTTAGGATCCGATATTTTAAAGAAATATCGGAAACATTCTCTAGTAGCAATTTTAATACTATCTGCTTTAATTACTCCGCCAGATGTGGTTAGTCAACTTCTAGTCTCCTTTCCAATATATGCTTTATACGAATTTGGAATTATTATCGTTAGAAGAGTGGAGAAGAAAAGATTAAAAGATCTTGAAAACGAAAAAAATGCCAATACTAATTAATGGAACTTAAAACTATAAATATTAATAAGTCCTATAAGGGAATTGAAGTTGTCAAGGGTGTCTCTGTAAGCTTGAAAAAGGGAGAAATAGTTGGTTTACTAGGTCCAAATGGTGCTGGAAAAACTACAACTTTTGACATGATAGTTGGTTTGATAAGCCCCGAGCAAGGAGATGTTTTTTTAAATGAGCAAAAAATTACAAAAGTACCAATGTACAAGAGGTCAAAGATGGGAATAGGTTATCTTCCTCAAGAAGTTTCTGTTTTTAGAAAATTATCTGTGGAAGATAATATAAAAGCAATTTTAGAAATGTCTAGCTTTTCAAAACAACAACAAAAAGAAAAATTAGAAGGATTAATTCAAGAATTTGGATTAAATCATGTAAGAAAAAATTTAGGAAGAAATCTTTCTGGAGGAGAAAAAAGAAGAACAGAAATTGCTAGGTGTTTGGCAAACGAACCTGATTTTATATTATTAGATGAGCCTTTTGCGGGAGTAGATCCAATTGCAGTAGAGGACATCCAAAGAATAGTACTTAAACTTAAGAAGAAAAATATTGGGATTTTAATTACTGACCATAATGTTCAAGAGACATTGTCCATAGTAGATAGAGCATACTTACTATTTGAAGGTAAAATTCTCAAAGATGGAACGGCAGAAGTACTTGCGGAAGATGAGCAGGTAAGAAAAGTGTATTTGGGTCAAAAATTTGAATTAAAAAAGAAAACAATAGATTTTTGAATGGGGCTTATTTTAAATATTGAGACATCTACCAAAACTTGTTCTGTCAACATATCTAAAGATGGGAAAGTATTAGAAATTAAAGAAATTACTAGTGAAAAGTATGTTCATGGAGAGAAACTTCATTTACTAATGAAAGAACTTGTTGATAGTTTAAATCTCTCTTTTAGCAAACTTAACGCTATTGCTGTTAGTGCTGGGCCAGGATCTTTTACTGGCCTTAGGATTGGTGTTTCTGCAGCAAAAGGATTGGCTTTTGGCCTTAACATTCCTCTTATCAGCATGAATTCGCTTGAAATAATGATAAATTGTCACAATAGTAAGACCGCCAATAAGAATGCATTATTTTTTCCAATGATAGATGCTAGAAGAAAAGAAGTTTATACAGCTGGATATGATTTTAAAAAAAAACAAGTAACAGAAATTTCGTGTCCAGAAATTAATTCAGCGTTTTTAAAAAATCATGAGAATTACCAAGAACTTTATTTTCTTGGAGATGGAGCGTTAAAGTTTCAAGGAGAGTTCAATCCTAAAATTGTTAAAATTGATGGATTAGTACCGAACTCGTCAAGTGGCATGTCCAATTTCACATTTGAAAAATTCAAGAAAAAGAAATTTGAAAGTATTCCTTATTTTAATCCTTATTATTTAAAAGATTTTGTTTCAGGTTAAAAAAAATTACATAATTCCTTCCTAGAATTAAAATTATATAGATATTAGCTAACAATTAATAATTGAACTAGTTTGTACTATATAGAAGCTTCCAAAGAAACTCCACTAGTATCTTTAAACTCAGAAAAAGGAGTTTTCCTAATCGATGGTGATTGCCTCTCTCAAAATCCAGATAAGTTTTTCAACAATATTACTAAATGGATTGAAAATTATTCAAAATCCCCCTATAAAACCACCACATTGACTATAAATCTAGGTGGCATAAATATTTCATCTTCTAAGTATTTACTAAATATTATATACCAATTGGAAAATATTTATAAATCCGGGTTCCAAGTCAATATTAGATGGGTATATATAAACGGAGAAGATGGAAATTATGAGTTAGGAAAGGATTACTCTGAAATGTCATCTGTTCCATTCGTTTTTATTGAAACAGTTGAGAACTTTGTTTCCAATATATAAGTTTAACTTTGATTTAAAGCCTTTGTCATGAATAAATCTACCCACCAAATACTGTATATAATATTGTTTGTTTTATTGGCAGGATTGTATTTTCTTCATTTTTCTAAATCTAGTAAAACTTCAAATTCACAAAATATTACTGCCACAGAAACTAAATTGACTATAAAGCCACTTAGTGAAGGACCTCTAAATATAGCTTTTGTAAATAGCGATACAGTATCTAAATACTATGAATTTGCTAAAAAAATTCAAAAAACCTTGACTTCAAAAAGATCAGAAGCAGAAGGGCAGATAAAAAGCAAATACTTTGCCTATGAGAGCCTAGTTCAGGAATTTGAAAAAGCATCTCCAATTATGGGAGATAGAGAAAAAATGGAAAAGGCTCAAAAGATTAGACTACTGGAACAGGAAATAATGCAAGTTGAGCAACAGCTTTCAGAACAAGTTTCTAGACAGGAATTAGAGTTAACTCAAAGCTACATTGTAAAAACAAATGATTTTATGCAAGAAATTGGCAAAACTCTTGGTTACGATTATGTGATGAGCTATAGAGTGGGTGGAGCAATGCTTTATGCAAATGAGAGTCATGATATCACAACTGAAATTATAAAATTGCTGAACCAACGTTACGAAACTTCTAAATAAGAAACGTTTTATTATTTTCTTCGTATATTTTGTTAAACTTCGCTATGAATTTTTTAGTTCTTCTAGAAAAACATCAAAATGCAATCCTTGGGACATTGATCGTTCACATACTTATTTTTGTTTGGCTAAATATTCAGAATGTATCTTTTTATGTAATTCAACCTAAAGAAAAGATTCTGGCTACTCTAGATTTCACAACCTCAGAGAACAATTTAATAATAAAAGATAGTAAAGAAAATTCTTCAAATAATGAAGTTAAAGTAACAAATGCTGCATCCAATTATGGTCAAGAAAAAGAAATGACTGCTTCCCAAAAAAAAGCACTTGCTCAGAGAGTAATTAATGATGTTAAAAATTTTGAAAAGAAACAATTTAACGATTTTGGAAAAGACAATCCAGTAATAGAAAACTCCAAAAAAGTAAAAGAGAATTCGGATAATAAAATTGTAAATAAATCCTTAAAGAAAACCTCCAATGCAACAGCAAAATACTTTTGTGAGAATAGAAATATGATTATTCAAAAAATTCCATCTTATCTATGCAACGAAACTGGAACAGTAAGATTAAATATTAAAGTAAATCAAAAGGGAGAAGTAATTGATTGTAGAGTTGATAATACTACAACTAATACTTCCAATGAATGCTTAATAGAAAATGCTATAAATTATGCTAAGAACTGGAAATTCAACCAAAACTTCTCAAGCACGCAAAGACAAGTAGGTTGGATTGAATTTATTTATCTATCTCAATAACAAAAAAATGCGATTAATTATATTTACCCTACTAATTCAAACCCTTTCTATTTCTTGCTATTACAGCCAAAATAATGGCTTATTAAAAAAGGAAACTATTACAACTTTTTGGGGTGAGAATGAAAAGCAAATTAGAAGTGTTGGTACTTACCAGACTAGTGGATACTCGAATATAGGTGCAAAAACTGGCAAATGGATTCACTTTTATAAAAACGGGAACCTTCAAGAAGAGAGTAATTATTATTTGGGGCAGCTAAATGGAGAATATAAAACCTACTATCTCAATGGGAAACTAAAAATTAGAACCTTCTACACCCTTGGGAAAATTGATTCGATTTTTGAAGCCTTCTACCAAGACGGCACTTTTGCTGAAAATGGGAAATATAATATTCTACCTAAAATTAATAGAAAAGACACCACGGCTATAAATTATTGGTTCAAAAGAAATGAGGAGATAGATTCTTACAAAAGTGATTTTTGGGAGTATTATTATGAAAATGGAAAACTCATGGAGAAATCATATTTTAAAGATGGTTCGGACACCACTGAATATATCGATGAATTTTATGAATCATCTGGAGACACCCTTATTTGGAAAGGCGAAGGAAATAGAAAAACCTATTACTCCTCTTCAAAATTAAAGACTATTGTAAAATATAAAAACGGCTTAAAAAATGGAGATTTTAAGCTCTTTAAGCCTAATGGACATATTCGAAAAACAGGAACTTATATAAATGGAGAAATGTCTGGTAAATGGAGAGAGCTATATCTTTCAACCGATACTATTTATCAGGATTTAGAATACAAAAATGGACTTAAAAATGGTTTATTTAAAGAGTATTATGTCAATGGAAAAATAAGTATGAATGGTAATTATACTAATGATTTAAAAAACGGAGATTGGACCTATAGTTTCATCAATGGCGCATTTGATATGAAGGGCGCTTTTAAAAACGACAAACAAAATGGATTTTGGACTTTTTATTATCCCAAAGGGATAGAATATTATAAAGGAAATTTTATAAACGGTCAGAAAGATGGCAAATGGGACTTTTTCTATAATACTGGAAAAATCTGGAAGAAAGGAGAGTATAAATACGATCAAAAAAATGGTTTCTGGACTACAAAATTTGAAAACGGAACAACAGCTATGGAAGGTAATTATGTCATGAATAAAGAGAATGGAATTTGGAAATCCTGGTACGATAATGGGCAGTTGAAAGATAATGGCTCTTTTAACTTAGGAAAGATGGACAATAAATGGGTAGGTTATTACACGAATGGACAAATGAAGTATTCTGGAGAATATGAGGACGATTATAAAACTAATTCTTGGGTATATTACTCTGTTAAAGGTGAAATTATTGAAACAAGAAATTACAAAGTTTTAAACACAAGAAGTATGCTTATTCCCAATGAAAACAGAATAGTGAAAAAATCTGTTGCAGACGGAAAATGGATGAAATATAGCGAGTATGATCAAAGTATAAAAAGTGAAGAAAATTATTCCGAAGGAAAATTAAATGGAAAATGCACTTACTATTTTCCAGGAGGAATAATTCCTAATAGAATTGTGAATTATAATAATGGGCTTTTAGAAGGAAACTATCAAAACTTTACCAGAAAAGGAAATATTATTTCTGAAACAAATTACAAGAACAATCGAAAACATGGGGATGTAAAAATATATAGTAAACGCGGAAAATTGATTTCGCATATTGTTTATAAAGACGGAATAAAAGTAAAAGACGTAATTAACAAGATTAATTTTAAATATAATTCACCGACTAAGAAAAAATAATTAATTTGTATAGCAAATATTTTACAATTTAATTAATGCAACTTTCTTTAAGTTTTAAAAAAATAATTTGGTTTCTCTTAGTTTTAGTTGCTAATAGCTCCATTATCACTAGTCAAAAAGCTACTATTAACGGAGCTATTAAAGATGGTGAAGACTTGGAATACCTAATTGGGGTAAACATCCGAAATCAAGATAATATTGGAACCATAACAGATTTTAATGGGAAGTATTCCCTAGAGTTATTTCCAGGAGAACATACCTTAGTTTTTAAATATATAGGATATAAAACTGTTAAAAAAACAATTTCCGTTATTGAAAATCAGCTACTTTCTTTAGATATTATTTTGTTTTCAGAAAACAACCAATTGGATGAAATGGTCATTTCAGCCAATAAATATGAGGAAAAGTTAGGAGATGTTTCTGTTTCAATGGCTATTATTAAGCCCGAATTAATTGAAAATAAAGCGACAAGAGATGCAGAATCTATAATTGAACAAGTTCCAGGAGTTCAAATCAACGAAAACCAGGTTAGTATTAGAGGGGGAAGTGGATGGAGTTATGGCGCAGGAAGTCGAGTAATGGTAATGGTGGATGGGATGCCAATGTTAGCTGGTGATGCCAATGATATTAAATGGACTGCAATTCCTTTGGAAAATATTTCACAAATAGAAATTTTAAAAGGTGCTTCATCTGTACTTTATGGTTCCTCTGCCTTAAATGGAGTAATAAATATTAGAACACAATACCCAAAAGAAAAGCCCATTACAAAAATCAATATCTCTAATGGATTTTATATGTCTGGCTATGGAACTAGAAAAGGAACATCTTTTATAGATGGTGACTCAATTTTAGACCAAAGAAGTGACCAAACTTGGTGGGATCAGCCAAGAGGATATGTTCAAGGAAACTTTACTCATTTAAACAAACTTAATGAATACAATGAACTAGTAATTGGAGGTTCATTTATGAAGGATCAGGGTTATCGCTTTGGTTCTGACGATCAAAGATCTAGGATTAATGCTGGATGGAAGCATTATTCAAAAAAATATAATGGCTTGTCTTATGGTATAAATCTTAACAATAATTTCAATAAAAACACCCTATTTTTCTTATGGGCTGGGCAAGATAGTGTACTTCATGCACTTGGGGGAACTAATCCACAAAGCACTACAATGAGTACTTCAAGTTCATCAAGAATAATTATTGATCCTTATATTTCATTTGTTACTGAAAATGGTAAAGAACACCACTTAAAAAGCAGATATTATAGAACAAATAATGTAAACAATACCAACCAAGGTTCACTATCAGATTATGTATTTGGAGAATACCAATTTCAACAAAAATTCAAAGGGAACACTACATTAACTAGTGGATTAAGTAGCTCCTACACTAATGTTATTTCTGAACTTTATGGAAATCACCAATCTTCCAATCTTGCAGCATATCTACAAGCCAATAAGAAATGGAATAAAATTAATATTACTGCTGGAATGCGAATGGAGTATTTTAAAATTGACGATGAGGAATCAAATGGGAAGTTATTTGGAAAAGATTTAAAGATTCCATTTCAACCAGTTTTTCGACTTGGTGGAACGTACAACCCTATTAAGTACACATTTTTAAGAGCCTCTTATGGCCAAGGTTACAGATTCCCATCAATAGCAGAAAAGTATATTTCCACTTTTGTAGGTGGGCTAAATGTCTTTCCAAACGTGAATATTCAACCTGAATATGGATGGAGCGGAGAAGTAGGGATAAAACAAGGTTTTTCAATTAATAATTTTAAAGGATATATAGATCTTTCTGGATTTATTACCCAATATACAGATATGATGGAGTTTATGTTTGGGTTTTACGATTTAGACGGGTCAGATATAAGTACTGCAGATCTTCAATCTCTTGTGATAAATAATGGAATTGGAGTATTATCAAATTATTTAGGTGCGAGAAGTACCAACATACAAAATGCAAATATTCCAGGATTTGAGCTTAGCATTGTTGGTCAAGGAAACTTTACTGATAATATTTCATTTAGCACTTTAGCAGGATATACCTACATCAACCCTACTCCAATTAATGCAGACTCGTCATATCTTTTAACATTTAG
>CAJIYZ010000027.1 GCA_905181675.1 Bacteroidetes bacterium MED-G20 | reverse complement strand
TGTATAATTTTTATTCTTCTCAGATTTGTGATGATTACGACGGTGATAATGTAAATGACATTTTAGTTACTAATGGCGGTGACCATAAAGCTGCGCCATTTGATCCAAGACCTCCGGGACATTTAATGCTTGTTAGCGGTGCAAATGGAAACTTAATTGCTATGGCAGTTAGCCCAGATAGTGCTGAAATATATAGTTCTCCAGTTATTTTAGAAAGAAACGGAGGAATGTCTCCAAGCATAATTTTTGGTACTGGAGGTGAGCAGCATGGTGGAGGAATGTATGTTACTAATTTCACAGATTTATTAAACGGTGATATTTCTAATTCAATACTTCTAACCAGCCATCCTAGCAAAGGGTTTATTGCTCCTGCTTCAATAGCAGATGTATCTGATGATAGTTTTTTAGATATTATAGTACAATCGTTTTCAGGTGAATTAACAGCTTTTGATGGACTTACTTATCAGCCTGTTTGGTCTAATGCTTTTGTTGGCTGTGAGTCTAGTGCAGCTCCTACAATTGGTAATTTTACTGGTGGAGATTTGGTTCCTGATGTTTTTACTGTTGTTTACAGAGGAACATCTCCTACTTATTTTGATTATTACCAAGTTATGGTAAATGGTTTAACTGGTGAAATTTCTTGGATAGATAGTATTGGAAGTATGCATTTTTCATCTTCTTCAGCTTTTGATTCTAACGGAGATGGTAGAGATGAAGTTTTATTTAGTGTAAACTACATTAGCAGTTACTTTTCTCATCAATTGAAGATGGTAGATTTTCAGAACGATACAGTTTTGGATATAACCCTACCTAATGCTGGTGTAAATCTAGGCTGTTCACCACTAATTGAAGACTTAGATGATGACGGTTTAATTGAGTTTATTTATACCTACAAATACGACAGCCTAAATCCTAGTGCTTGGAATGGATTTTATTTTAATCGTCTAAATACAAATTTCAATGTTCCTTACAGGGGAATAGCATGGGGTGCATATATGGGAACTACTTATTCAGGTCATTATAGTAGATTGTTAAACCTATGTCCTTTTTCTAACATGATTTCTAGTTGGAGCATAAATCATCCATCTTGTAACAATTTCAACGATGGGTTAGTTTATCCATTAGTTATAAATGACAATCCAAACACATATTTATGGTCTGATGGTTCAGTTGGAGATACATTAAAAGATGTTACTGCAGGATTGTATACTCTTTTTATAACAGACACAAATAATTGCGTTGAATACCATCAATTTCAACTAAATGATCCTTATCTAATCTCTTTTGGAAACTTAACCCACAATAACTGTATTGGCGATTCTATTGGTACAGCTACTGTTTCAAGTTCTGGTTGTGTCTGTCAATTTAGTACTTGTACTTACAACTGGGACAATGGATCTTTAATAAAACACGCAACCAATCTTCCTGCAGGAATACAGCATGTTATTATTACGCATCCTGATGGCTGTATTGTTGAAGATTCGGTTTTTATTAACGAAGGTCTCCCAGTTATAGACAGCTCTTTAGTTACTAATAAAAGTTGTTATTACATTAATGACGGTCAAATTGAGCTTTTTCCAAATAATCCACTTACTACAAATTTTAATTGGTCTAATAGTGCATCTCAAAATGTTAATTCACAACTCAGTTCAGGTTCATATTGGGTTATTGTCAATAATACTTTTTGTTCTGATTCTCTATATTTCAATTTGCTATCTCCAGATTCGATTTTTGTAAACCACTCTTACCAAGATGTATTGTGCTATGATGATTCCAATGGAACTGTAGAATTAACTCCAATTTCTGGTTTTTCACCTTTTAGTTATGTTATGGATGGGGTTATTTATAGTGATTCATTATTTGACAACCTTACTGTTGGGAACTATGAGTTCTATATAAAAGATTTTACAAATTGTAATTCAGATACTATTAATCTCATAATTAATCAGCCAGATTCATTAAATGTTACTTTTTCTGTTATTCCAGAATCAGATTCAGGGTTCTTCGACGGGTCTGTAATTGCTAGTGGTCTTGGTGGAACATTGCCTTATTTTTATTCATGGATCAATAACCCAAATGTAAATGACTCTGTAATCCTTTATTTGTCCAATGATTATTATTCTTTAAACTTAATTGATGATAATGGATGTCAATTATTAGATTCCGTATATGTGGGAATTCTTTCTGATTTGAACAATATTTCTCAAGGATATTTAAATATATATCCAATCCCTTCTTATGGTAATATTTTCTTGGATAACCATTCTAAAGACCTAGTTTATATGAAGGTTTTTGATCTTTCAGGCAAACTAGTTAAAAGTTCTTTTCCTATAAATCCTTTTGATAAGTATTCTCTTTCCTTACCAAAAGGACATTTTTTGGCTGAGATTAAGACTAGAAATTCTGTGAGTTTTCAAAAAATAATTATCCTTGATTAATATACTTCGATTATTTCTAGTATTTCTCATCTTCACCAGCATTTCATGTTCTCAAAATAGTAATTCTGGTGAATTAAATAATTCAGAAGCTATGGTGGTTTCTGCTCACCCATTGGCTAGTGAAATTGGTGTAAATATTTTAAAAAAAGGTGGTAATGCAGCTGATGCAACTATTGCAGTCCAATTTGCATTGGCAGTAGTTTACCCTTCTGCAGGTAATATTGGGGGGGGAGGTTTTTTTGTTTACAGAGAAAATAATGGCCATTGTTCAGCATTAGATTTTAGAGAGAAAGCACCTTTAATGGCTTCTCCAGACATGTATTTAGACTCTAATAATAATGTAGTAAAAGATTTAAGTTTATATAGCCATCTTGCAGTGGGAGTTCCAGGCACTGTTGATGGAATGGTTAATATTCACAATAAATATGGCCAACTTCCATGGGTTGAATTAGTCCAGCCAGCAATAGATTTAGCAGATAATGGATTTGAATTGACCAAACGTGAAGCAGATAAACTTAATAGATTCAATAAAAGAAATAATACCAATAATAATATTTCCGAATATTATAAAGATCATTATTTGGAGGGCGATTCTATTTTCCTTCCTCAATTATCCACAACTCTTACCCAGATTAGAGATTTTAAAAGATCTGGTTTTTACAAAGGAGAAGTTGCACAAATGTTGGTGAATGAAATGAAAATTAATGGAGGAATGATAACTCAAGAAGATTTAGATTCTTACCATAGTATTTGGCGAAAACCCATAATCAGTTATTACAAAGATTATAAAGTCATAAGTATGTCTCTTCCATCAAGTGGTGGAATTCTTTTGACACAGATGTTGAAAATGGCAGAACATTATCCATTACGAGACTATGGTTTCCACTCTTTAAAATCTGTCCATGTAATGACTGAAATTGAAAAACTCTCATTTGCTGATAGAGCTAAATACTTAGGTGATCCAGATTTTTACGATTTCCCAGAAAAATCATTGATGGACTCACTCTATCTTTTGAAAAGAATCAATAAAATAAAGATGGACTCTGCACTTTTAAGCAGTGATGTTCATGCAGGAGAACTAAACCTTAAGGAAAGCGAAGAAACTACTCATTTTTCTATAGTGGATAAATATGGTAATGCTTCCTCATTAACAACGACATTAAACGGTTCTTTTGGAAGTGGAATAGTAGTTGGTGGTGCAGGTTTTTTATTAAATAATGAAATGGACGATTTTAGTATTCAGCCGGGTTATCCTAATATGTATGGTTTAGTCGGAGGTGAAGCTAATTCTGTAGAACCAAGCAAAAGAATGTTAAGTTCGATGACTCCAACTATACTAGAGAAAGATGGAAAACTTTTCATGGTGTTAGGCACACCAGGTGGGTCAACAATTATAACAGCTGTTTTTCAAACAATAATTAATGTTGTTGAATATGATATGGATATTGACCAAGCTGTAAATTCTCCTAGATTTCATCACCAGTGGTATCCAGATGAAATTAAAATGGAGAAAGGTATTGCCAAAGATTCTAATTTGGTTCTTCAATTAAAAGCAATGGGTCATCAACTTAATTTTGTTTCTTCTATGAATAGAGTGGATGCTGTTGTTTTAAAAAGAAATAAATTATTTGGTGGCGCTGATAAAAGAGGAGATGATTTAGTGTCAAGTTATTAAATTTACAATGAATATAATTATAATTGGATCAGGAATAGGAGGGATGGCTTGTGCAGCTACTTTAGCCAATAGTGGAGTGAAGGTAAAAGTTTTAGAACAAAATAATGATGTTGGTGGAAAAGCTGGAAATATTCAGCAAAATGGATACGAATTTGATACTGGTCCCAGTTTATTGACTTACCCCAATTGGTTTGACGACTTATTCATTTCCTGTGGTAAAAACCCTAGAGATTACTTTGACTATATAAAGTTAGATAATGTAACTAGGTATTTTTTTGAGAAGGGAAAGCATGTAGATGTATTAGGTGATTTAGAAAGTACTGCAGAAAATTTTGAAAAAGAATTGGGTGTTGAGAAGACAATGTTTTTAAAATACTTTAAAAAATGGGAAAATATTTATGAAATTTCTGAAAAAGTATTTCTAGAAGGGGACTTAAAAATAGATTTTAATTTTATTAAAAATGCTGTGAAATGGGTGTCTGTTTCTGGTCTCTCAAATATTTTCAAATCTATGGCTAGCTACAATAAGCGTTTGCAAAATCCTGAATTAGAAAAAATCATGAATAGGTTTGCTACTTACACAGGGTCTTCACCTTACGAAACTCCAGCTTTCATGAATCAACTTGCTGTTGTTGAGATGGTTTTGGGTGGATTCTATCCAAAGGGAGGTGTTTTTAATTTGCCAAAAGCTCTTGAAAGTTTATGTTTAGATTTAGGAGTTGAGTTTGAATTCAATTGTAAAATTGAAAAAATTAATATGTTAAAGAATAGTATTGAAATTTTTTCTTCTCAAAAAAAGTTCTCCCCACAGAAATTAATCTCCAACGTAGATTATTATACCACCCAACATTTATTGGGAAAGAAATCAAGAAAGTCAAGAACTGTGTTGTCAACGTCAGCAATAGTGTTTTACTGGGGAGTTAAATCTGAATTTAACCAACTTAAATTACATAATATTCTATTTTCAGAAGATTATAAAAAAGAATTTTCTGAGATATTTAATGATGAAAACATACCCAAAGACCCTACAATTTATATTAACATTTCTTCTAAAATTGATTCAAATCACGCACCCAAAGGTTCTGAGAATTGGTTTGTGATGATTAATGTGCCTGCTCAAAAAAATCTAATTTCAGATAATCAGATTAAATTGATAAAAGACTTAATTATAAAAAATGTTTACAATAAATTTGATGTAAATATTGAAAATTTAATAGAGTTTGAAGAAATATTAACTCCAAATAAATTATTTAAGAAAACAGGGTCTTACCTTGGCTCTCTATACGGTAATCACCAGAATTCTATTTATTCAATAATGAAGAGAAAGAAAAATCAGGATCAAAAATTTAAAGATTTATACTATGTTGGAGGGACAGTTCATCCAGGTGGTGGAATGCCATTAGCTTTGAGATCGGGAGTAAATACAGCAAATAAAATCATTAATGAAATTAGATAGATATTTTAGTTTTGATATTATTTTTATTGCAATAATTCATATTGCTGGAATTATTGGAATTCGTTTGTTTCCGGAACTATTTCTAAAAACATCTTTTATTTCAATTGTTATTCCATTATTTATATATCTATATAGGATAAAGCCCAATAAAAAAGATTCTATTTTAATGGCTTTGGTTTATATACTTGCTTTTTTTTCAGAATGGATAGGTGTTTGTTTTGGTTGGTTATTTGGAGATTATTCTTATGGAGATTCATTGGGATTTAAATTAGATGGTGTTCCTTTAATAATGGGTGCAAATTGGCTATTACTTTGTTTAGTTTCAAGAGATGTAGTTAGTAAATTTTTTTCCAACACACCACTAATTATTATTTTTTCTTCTTTTCTCATGGTTCTCCTTGATTTGTTAATTGAACAATTTGCTTTAGAATTAGATTTTTGGTCGTGGGAAAATAATATAATTCCATTTTCAAATTATTTAGATTGGTTTTTAATTGCACTTTTAAATCAAACAATATTTTCATTTTTAGATTATAAAAAAGACATGTTTACTTGGTCATTAGGATATATAATAATTCTTGTTTTATTTTTCTTTTCATTTTATCTATTATGAATTACAGTTATTGGGAAAATAAAGAATGGTTTAATGGTAATGATTTCACGATTGTTGGCAGTGGAATTGTAGGATTGACTTGTGCAATTTCATTGCGTAAAAAATTCCCTAATTCTAAAATAATTATTTTGGAAAAAGGAGTGCTTCCTCAGGGTGCAAGCACTAAAAATGCAGGGTTTGCATGTTTCGGAAGTGTTTCTGAACTTCTCAGTGATTTAAATAATCATTCTTCACAGGAGGTCCTGAAACTTGTTTCTAGCCGTTGGAATGGGTTGAAAACCCTAAGAGAGCTAATTGGAGATAAAAATCTTGATTACCAACATAACTTTGGATATGAGCTATTTCTGGATAATAATTCCTTTGAGGAATCTCAAAATAAAATTAAGGATATTAACCAATTATTAATTCCTTTATTTGGAGAGGATGTTTTTCATTTAGAAGACAATAAATTTAATTTCAAAAATTGTATTCCTAAATACATAGTAAATCGTTTTGAAGGTCAAATTGATAGCGGGAAAATGATGACTCATCTTTTGGAAATTTGTCAGAAAAGCGGGGTTAAAATTTTGAACAATACAATTGTTGAAAATTATTCCGAAGATAATACAATGGTCAAAATCCATACAAATAACGGTGATTTTTCTAGTTCTAAATTATTATTTGCTACTAACGGATTTTCAAAAAAGCTAATGGATTATAATATAATTCCAGCACGAGCACAAGTTCTAATAACCAAGCCAATAAAAAATTTAACAATAAAAGGAGCTTTTCATTTGCAGGAAGGTTATTACTATTTTAGAAATATTGACCAAAGAATTTTAATTGGAGGAGGAAGAAATTTAGATTTTGAAACTGAATCAACTATGGACTTTGGCCAGACGTCATTAGTACAGTCAAAACTAAAGGAATTATTAAGAAATATTATCCTTCCAAATATGAAATATGAAATTGATTATTCTTGGAGTGGAATTATGGGTGTGGGTAACAAAAAGCAGCCAATTTTAAAAAAATTATCTAATAATGTTTATTGCGGCGTTAGACTTGGTGGGATGGGGGTCGCAATAGGAGCTTCAGTTGGTGAGGGGTTGGCAGATTTAGTAAGCAACGCTTAATTACTCTTTACAATTTTATAGCTTAATATTCTATCGATCAAGTTAAGTGGATCGTTGTAATACATTTTTAACACATAATCATTATTAGTTTCAAAATGAGCACCTTCAATTTTTCTTGTACTAACTCCATTGCTGTTTAAAACTACGTATATATAGTTATAGTAACCTTGCTTTAATAAGCAGTTTTTTTGGTAATAATTATTCACAGAATCATAAGTCATTAAGTAATTGTTGTCCACTTTCCAGTTAGTGAGTTGTCCAAAAAGATAAACACTATCGTTATTTAGCTTCTTCATAGGTAATCTGAAATTAACCAATCCATATTCTGATTGTGAATTTGCCTGGTCAAAATCATAGGTTCTAATAAAAAATCTTCCGTTCATGTCTTTATACTGAAGATATTGCTTGAAAGATCTTCTTACATCTTTTTTTAGTTTCACATTATATGTGGTATCGTTAAAATAAATTTTCTCAATTCTTTGACTTCCATTTCTGAAAGAACTCATGTCAAAAAATCTAAATTCATTTCCACCGTTAAAAGTTTGACTATCATTGGGGAGAAAGACTAGTTTATTTTCTTTTATAAAGTTTGGTTCAGAAAGCCAAAACTGGTCAAATTCTTGATGATTTTGTTGAATATTTATAAATATATTTGAATAAGGATCAACAATCTCACTCGAGTTGTAAGTGCATTCTAACTCAAATGATTGTAAATATTTACTTTGCTCAACATCTCTAGATTTATCTACAATGAAATTAATAGTAGAAATTTGCTCACTAACATAGAATTTCAAAGTAGCCAAAGGGTTTTTTGATTCTCCTTCTTTAAATATCTTTATTATGTAGTTACCAGAGATTAAAAAATCTGTATTATCATTGGGGAGTTTAAAGTTATAGTTGACATATTGCTGAACTGGACCATAAGAGATTTCTTGATTTTCTATGTAGTCTAAATCAAAGCCGTCTATAGCATCCATTGTCAAAACATTACTTTTTTTCCAATCTCTATCGCAGTGTATTATTTGATACTGAATAGATTCCTGGTAATTTCTTAATAAGTCAAAATTTATAATGATTGGGTTCTCAGAATTCATATTATACAATGGTTCACCAAGGATTAATGATTTTGTACTAAATGTTAAGCTTTTAAAATCTTTGGAGAATACCTTTTGTTCATAGATTTTTTCTTCTATATTTTCTGAATCACCATTGATGTTGTTTTCAGAGCTAACATAATATTCATCAGACACTTGTAATTTTTGATTTATAGAACACGTATTAAGTATTATAATAGTCACCATTAATATTAATCCTAATCTCGAGCCCTTGCCATTATTTATAATCATTCTAAATTAGGTATTGTTTAGTAATATTACTCATCTCTAAATTGTAAAACAATACAAATTTATAAATTTGTTATCTATTAAAAATCAATTTTCATCATTTATGAAAATAACTGTTAAAAAAGGCCTTGATATTAAAATGAAAGGCGTGTCCGATAAAGTCATGGCTGAGGCCAATTTGTCTAAGTTTTTTGCTATAAAACCTTCTGATTTCCCCAATTTAACTCCCAAGCTTTTGGTTAAAGAAGGAGATAAAGTAAAATGTGGTAGTCCGGTTTTTTGTGATAAATACAACGACGTGGTGACTTTTGTATCTCCTGCAAGCGGAGTTGTTGATAAAGTTGTTAGGGGTGAGAAAAGAAGAATATTGGCTATTACTATATTATCAGATGGAAAATTCACTCAGTTAAACTCTAAAGTCAAAGATTTTTCTAAATTGGACAGGTCGGAACTTAAATCAGATTTACTCAAATCAGGATTATGGCCCTTACTTAGAATGAGACCTATTGATATTATAGCCCGTCCAGAAGATAATCCAAAATCTATTTTTATTTCTTCATTTGATACCAATCCTCTTTCACCAGATTATGACTTTATAATGCATAATAAGTCTGCTGAATTTAGTGCTGGTTTAGAAATACTTAGTTTACTTACTGACGGTGTGGTAAACTTGCAAATTAGAAAAAGTTCTGATGAGGTTTTTTCAAAAGCAAAAAATGTACAAACAAATTTTGTCAAAGGACCGCATCCTGCAGGAAATGTAGGGGTTCAGATGCATAAGATTGATCCTATTAATAAGGGTGAGGTTGTTTGGTATATTAATCCACAAGATGTTATGATTCTTGGTCGCTATTCTTTGACAGGTGCTTACGACGCAAATAAAGTAATTAGTATTGGTGGAGAAAATATTGACTCTCCTAAGTATGTAAAGACAATTTCAGGAAGTTCTATTGAATCAATTTTAGATGATTCTATTATCAAAGACAACAGTAGGATAATTTCTGGAAATCCACTAACTGGACAAAAGGTAGAAAAAGATAGTTTTTTAGGATTTTACCATCATCAATTATCTATTCTTCCTGAAGGAGACGATTATAAGTTTTTTTTAAGCGAAGGATGGTTGAGTTTGGGTTTTAATAGATTTTCAGCATCGAAATCCTATCCAACTTGGCTTCTGCCCAAATCTAAGACCTATCAGTTTGATACGAATCTTAATGGTGAAGAAAGATCTTTTGTAGTTTCAGGGCAATATGAAAAAGTTTTTCCATTTGATATTTATCCAGTTCAATTGATTAAGTCTATTATAACCAACGATATTGAAAAAATGGAATATTTAGGGATTTATGAAGTTTCACCTGAAGATTTTGCACTATGCGAGTTTGTATGTACATCAAAGATTAACGTGCAAAGTATAGTTAGAGAAGGTTTAGATTTAGTCTATAAAGAATGCATGTAACTTAATATATATACTGTGAAGTTTTTAAGAAAAATATTTGACAATGCTCACGCAACTTTAAACAAGAAGGAAAGTACTAAGAAGTTTTTTCCACTTGTTGATGCCATCGATACATTAGTTTTCACTCCTAATCATGTCACAAATAAAGGTGCTCATATTAGAGATGCTATTGATTTAAAGAGAACTATGATGCTTGTTATCATTGCTCTAATTCCGTGTCTTTTGTTTGGAATTTACAATACTGGATACCAACATTACAGAGTCCTTGGCGGATTAGATGATGCTACTTGGTTAGATATGGTTGGTGTTGGTTCACTTGTAGTTTTACCTATGGTAGTTGTATCGTATGGAGCTGGATTACTAGTCGAATTTGTATTTGCAATAATTAATGGACATACTGTCCACGAGGGCTTTCTTGTTTCAGGGATGCTTATTCCTTTATGTATGCCTGCAGATGTTCCATTGTGGATGGTTGCTGTGGCAACTATTTTTGCAGTTGTTATTGGCAAGGAAGTTTTTGGAGGAACTGGAATGAATATTTTAAATGTTGCATTGACCGCAAGAGCTTTTTTATTCTTTGCACATCCCACTAAAATGTCTGGTAACGAGGTTTGGGTTACTGGATATGGAGATGCTAAACTTGCAAATATGTTACCAGATGGGGCATCTGGTGCTACAGCACTTGGAGACCTAGCATCATTTATGCAAGATACTCCAGCATTAGAAAACACCCAGGCTTTTCAAGCAAAGTATTCTTTCATGGATTCCTTCATGGGATTAATCCCTGGTTCTATTGGTGAAACCTCTGCTTTAATGTGTTTAATTGGTGCAGCATTATTATTGTGGACAGGAATTGCTAGTTGGAGAGTTATATTTTCATTTTTTATTGGTGGTTTTGTAATGGCAACAATTTTAAATTTAGTTGGTGGAAATGGATATTTTGATTTGCCTGCAATTCATCAATTAATGATTGGTGGATTCATGTTTGGTATGGTGTTTATGGCTACGGATCCTGTAACGGCTGCTCATACCAATGCTGGGAAGTTTGTATATGGGTTTTTAGGCGGTTTTTTAGGGATTTTAATAAGAATGGTGAACCCTGCATATCCCGAAGGAATAATGCTAGCAATATTGATTGCAAATGTATTTGCTCCTTTAATTGATCATGTAGTTATACAAACCAATATTAATAAAAGATTAAAAAGACTTAAAACAGCATAAAATGGCTATAAATAAAGACAGTAACACATATACTATAGGTTTTGCAATTGTTTTGGTAATTATTGTTGGTGGTATGTTAGGAATGGTTGCCAATGGATTAAAACCAATTCAAGATGAAAATCTAAAAAACGAAAAAAAGCAATATATTTTAAATTGTCTTCCAGGAAATAAATTAATTACTCGGGATCAGGCTGGGGATAAATTTGCAGAATTTGTCAAGCAAAGATTAATTCTTAATTACAATGGTGAGGTTGTAGAAAATACTTTGTTGAATTCTGACAATGAGGTAGATATTAAAAACACCAACGATGCTTTTTCAATAGATTTATTGAAGGAATACAAGAAATTTGTCCAACCAATTACCAATAAATTCAAAGGTGAGGAGTTAGAGAATAAGTTAGCATCTGAATCAAATATTCACTACCCATTATTCATTTGTCAAGTAGACGGGGAAACTTATTATGTAGCACCTGTAATGGGTAAAGGTTTATGGGCTGCAGTTTGGGGTTACATTGCTTTAGATAAAGATGGTAATAAAATTGAAGGTGCAGTTTTTGATCATAAGTCAGAAACACCTGGTCTAGGAGCTGAAATAACACAAGACGGATTTGAAGACCAATTTATTGGAAAATTAATTTCTAATAAAGACAATTATCGTCCTGTAGCGGTTAATAAACCAGGTAATCCACTAAATGAATACCAAGTAGACGGTATTAGTGGTGGTACATTTACCGGTTTGGGTGTTGAGGAAATGATGAGAAGAACATTGATTGTTTACCACAAATACATTAAAAACTTGAATAGATCTTAATTTTAAAATCATGGCAGAAACCACAGAAGTTTTAGAAGAAAAGAAAGTAAAGGTTAAGGAAAGAGAGCCGTTGTTTTCAAAGAAAAATAAAAAACTAATATCTGACCCTTTAGATGAGAATAATCCAGTAACCATACAAGTTCTTGGTATATGTTCTGCTTTGGCAGTAACAGTTCAAATGAAGGCAGCAGTTGTAATGTCTATATCTGTACTTTTCGTTTTAATACTTGCAAATGTTACCGTTTCTTTAATTAGAAATCTAATTCCAAATAGAATAAGAATTATTGTACAACTAGTTGTTGTTGCTGCATTAGTAATAGTTGTTGACCAAGTTTTAAAAGCATATTTATTTGATGTTTCTAAAGAACTTTCCGTTTTCATTGGTTTGATAATTACCAATTGTATAATTATGGGTAGGTTAGAAGCCTTTGCACTTGGAAATAAACCATGGCCATCCGCATTAGATGCTGTAGGCAATTCTTTGGGATATGGAATGGTTTTGGTAATAGTTTCTTTTTTTAAAGAACTTTTTGGTTCTGGGAAGTTATTTGGTGTAGAAATATTCGGGAATTTAGCAGAAAAAACTGGCCTTTATTCAATGGGTTATATGGATAATGGTTTAATGCTTTTGCCTCCTTCATCATTAATACTTGTAGCAATTTACATATGGGTTCAAAAAATTAGAAACCCAAGCTTAATTGAATCTCATTAAAATATATAATCATGGATTTAGTAAATATATTTATTAGAAGTGCCTTTGTTGATAATATGATTTTTGCATTCTTTTTTGGAATGTGTTCTTATCTCGCTGTTTCTAAAACAGTTAAAACTGCTGTTGGTTTAGGACTTGCTGTGATTTTTGTTCTTACAGTAACAATTCCAATAAATTTTCTTATTGAAAACTATGTTCTTAAAGAAGGTGCACTTACATGGTTGGGTGAGGAGTTTAGTTCGGTTAGTCTAAATTATTTAACATTCATAATGTTTATTGCCGTTATTGCTTCAACTGTTCAATTAGTTGAAATGATTGTAGAAAAAATTTCACCAGCTCTATATGGAGCATTGGGAATTTTTTTGCCATTAATTGCTGTTAATTGTGCAATTTTGGGTGGCGCATTATTTATGCAAGAAAAACAATTCGCTACAATATCTCAAGCTACTGTTTATGGTCTGGGTTCTGGAGTTGGTTGGTTTATTGCTGTAGTTCTAATTGCTGCGATACGTGAACGAATAAGATATGCTAATATACCGGGTCCTTTAAGAGGAGTTGGTATGGCATTTTTAATAACTGGTTTAATGGGCCTAGCTTTTTTAGGCTTTATGGGATTTGAAATATAATTATAAAAAATGGAAATAATAATACCTATTTTAGTTTGTTTAGCTGTAGTTCTAACATTGACTACTATTTTACTTTTGGCAAAAACTTTTTTAGTTTCATCTGGAAAAGTGAAAATCACTATTAACGGAGATAAAACTATTGAAGTAGATGGTGGATCAACCCTTTTAACAACATTAGGTAATGAAGGTATATTTTTGCCCTCTGCTTGTGGTGGTGGTGGAACTTGTGTTCAATGTTCATGTCAGGTGTTATCCGGTGGTGGAAGTATTCTTCCAACAGAAGAACCACATTTTTCAAGAAAACAAATTGCCGATAATTTCAGATTGGGATGTCAGGTAAAAGTTAAAGAAGACATGGAGATTGAGGTAGAGGAAGATGTTTTAGGTGTTAAGGAGTGGGAAGCAACAGTAGTTTCTAATTTTAACGTTGCTACCTATATTAAGGAGTTTATTGTTGAGATACCTGAAGATATGAATTACAAAGCAGGTGGGTATATTCAAATTAAAATTCCACAAGGAGAAACAAAATTTTCTGAAATGGATGTAAAGGCTCACCCAAAAGACCATCCTGGAGAACCAGACAAATTTGAGAAAGATTGGGAGAATGGAAAGTTTGCACTTAGAAATTTAGTAATGAATAATAAAGAAGAAGTTGTCAGAGCCTACTCAATGGCTTCTTTTCCAGCTGAAGGAAGAAATATAATGTTAAATGTTCGTGTAGCTGCCCCCCCATGGGATAGAGCAAAAGATTCATGGTCTGATGTTAATCCAGGAGTTGCATCATCCTATATATTTAACCAAAAACCAGGGGATAAGGTGATAATTTCAGGTCCTTATGGTGAGTTTTTCATAAATGATTCCGAATCTGAAATGCTATATATTGGTGGAGGCGCAGGAATGGCACCTATGCGATCACATCTATACGAGCTTTTCAAAACTCTAAAAACAGGGAGAAAAGTATCCTATTGGTACGGTGGAAGGTCTAGAGCAGAACTTTTTTACATTCACTATTTTAGAGATTTAGAAAAAGAATTTCCAAATTTCAAATTCTATATGGTTTTATCTGATGCTTTGCCAGAAGATAATTGGGTAGATAAGAAAGACATTAATGACCCTAAGGGGGATGGTTTTACTGGATTTGTACATAATGCTGTTATTGAACAATATCTTACAGATCATGAAGCTCCTGAAGATATTGAATATTATTTCTGTGGACCTCCAATGATGAACCAAGCAGTTCTCAAAATGTGCGATGAGTGGGGAGTCCCACCTGAACAAGTAAGATTTGATGATTTTGGTGGGTAAATACCTAAGTACAATATTTCTTGTATTAACTATTGTTTTAATTAGTTGCGAAACTACTGATGTTAAGATTAATAACTTTCTTAAAGTCAAAGGATATGCTCAGGGCACAACTTATAATATAACTTACAACGACTATTTACAAAGAGATTTTTCTTTTTCTATAGATTCAATTCTTAAGATTGTAGATAAACAACTCTCTACATACGATACTACCAGCTTTATAAGTCTTTTGAATAGCTCTTTAGATACTTGCCTTAGTACAGATGGTAAAAGTATGTTTACCTATTGTTTTAAAATTTCAGAGCAAATAAATAATAATACAAATGGGTTTTTTAACCCTGCCATATATCCCTTGGTTGATTACTGGGGTTTTTACTCAGATTCTAATCCTATTATTGATACTTTGTTTATAATAGATTCATTACTTAGTTATATAGATTTACCAAGTAACTTTTATCTTTATGAAGATAGTGTCAGTTCTTACGTGTGTAAAAAAAGCAAGAATTCTAAATTAGATTTTAATGCTGTTGCCCAAGGATACAGCGTAGATTTGGTTGGTGATTTTTTAAAGTCAATGGGAGTAGAAAACTTCCTAGTCGAAATAGGTGGGGAGCTGTCTTCTTATGGAAAGAATCATGAAAATAAGTTATGGAGAGTTGGTATAGAAAAACCAATTGATAGTTCTTATGTTGGTGAATTTGAATTCCAAAAAATAATTGAATTAGATAATCAAAGTTTAGCAACTTCTGGAAACTATAGAAAGTTTAAGATTATAAACGGTAAAAAAATCTCTCATTCTATTGACCCTAAAACAGGATTCCCTGCAAATAATAACTTATTAAGTATAACTGTAGTTTGTCAAAACGCGGCTATGGCAGATGCCTTAGCGACATCTTTTATGGTAATGGGAAAAGAAAAAACAATCAGTTTTTTAGAAATTAACTCAGCAGACAGTATTTTCTGTTTTATGGTATATGATTCTGCAAATTCTCTTAAAGAGTGGAGTAATTTCTAAGATTTATTTTTAGATTTTTCAGCAATCAACTTATCAATTCCAATTCAAATAAGGATTAAAAGCCAGTAAATTCTTATGAGTTCTACAATAGAAACTTTTATAAGCTCAAGATTATTTGCTAAAAATAAAAGGCCTAAAATGATCAATAAAATTCCTAAACTTTTACCATTTTTTCATAGTCGAACTTATTCTATGAAGCTACGCTTTTTTCAACAGGATTCTTGCATTTTTCATCAGGTGTTGCACCGCAAAAACTACAAGATTCACCTTCTTTGTTTAAAAGAGGATTGTTACTTGCACAAGTTCCCGAGAACTCCCCATCTTTCTTTACGATAATTTTAATTGCTATTCCTGCAAAACAGAGAGCTAGAAGACCTATAGAAAGAAGAATTGTTATCATATCTCAAAATTAATCAAATATTTCCTTAAAGCTGAAAGATTATTCCTATTTTGATTATATAGATTACTTATTATGAATAAAACAGCTCCTTTTGATAGGCTTTTGACTATAATGGATGAATTAAGAGAAAAGTGTCCGTGGGATCAAAAACAAACTATGGAATCACTTAGTCATTTGACAATTGAAGAGACCTATGAGCTTGTGGATTCCATTCTTGAGAGAGATATGGAAGAGATCAAAGGTGAGCTTGGTGATTTACTCTTGCACATAGTTTTTTATTCTAAAATAGCTTCTGAAACTAATGACTTTAATATAGACGATGTTATTAATTCAATATGTGATAAGTTAATTGAAAGACATCCTCATATATATGGGGACGAAATTGTTGAAAATGAACAAGATGTAAAAAGAAATTGGGAGAAAATAAAATTAAAAAACGGTAAAAAAACCGTTTTACAAGGAGTTCCTAAATCTCTCCCAGCAATGGTAAAAGCTACTAGAATTCAAGAAAAAGTTAAGGGTGTAGGATTTGATTGGGATAACAAAGAACAAGTTTTTGAGAAAGTAAAAGAAGAATTTTCTGAATTACATCATGAAATTAAAATAACAGATAATCATGAGAAAATAGAAAAAGAGTTTGGAGATGTGCTTTTCTCCATGATTAATTATGCTCGTTTTATTGGTGTTGATCCAGAAACAGCTTTAGAAAGAACCAATAAGAAGTTTATTGGGAGATTCAACTATTTGGAGCAAGAAGTCAAAACAAATAAAATGGACCTAATGAAAATGACCTTAGAAGAAATGGATATTATATGGAATAAGTCTAAAATTAAGTTCCCTTAGAAGTTTTACTAATCCCCCTACTAGTTCTAATATTATCGTTTGATTGTATATTGACTAAAATGTTTTAATATTAATAACATAAATAAAATATGAGATTATTTTTAACGACAATCCTAATATCATTTTTAAGTATTTCAGCTTATTCTCAATTCTGGATAACTAGTGTTTCAACTTCTCCTTCTCCGGCTAATGATTGTGACGTAATAACAATTTCTATTAATGGTAATTTATCTTCTAGTAATTGCAGTTATGTTTCTTCAAATAATATATCTGGAACTACCATTACAATAGATGTTAATGTTACTTGTGGTGGTATTGGTCTTCCTACCATTACACCATATACTGAGTCAATTATTTTAGGAACAATTCCATCTAATAATTATACTCTAATAGTCCACCAGTATTCATCTGGGATTCTTCAAGAAACTAATTCAAGTATTTTAAATATTGGTACTTGTTGTAGTTCTATTGCATCTGTCAATCCGTTAAATAGTACAGTTTGTATAGGCGATAGTACTTCTTTTTTGAATGTCGGCACAATTGCAGATAGCTTAGTTTGGTCAGATAATGGGATCGTTTTTACACCCAATACCAACTCACTGGGTTGGTGTTATATGTTTTCAACTTTAGGAATTCACAATGTTACTTTAACTGCTTATGATAGTACTGGTTGTACTAATTCTACCAATGTTACTATCACTATAAATGATCTTCCTGAAATTCTCATTACATCTCTTCCAGCAACTTGTGCAACGTGTCAAGATGGACAAGCTTTGGTAACAGTATTGTCAGGATCTCCTCCATATCAATTGTTATGGAATAATGGTAGTAATCTAAATCCTTTGACTGGTCTAAATCCAGGAAATTATATAGCAGCATGTACAGACGGAAATTTATGTTCTGTCACAGATTCTGTTTTAGTAGGTAATTCAGTTAATGTAAATGAATTTAAAGTTGATGATTTTTTAGTTTATCCAAATCCTTCATATGGGAAAATCCATTTAAATATTTTAAATACTGAATTTAATAATATAAATCTCAAAGTTTTTAATTTATCTGGAGAACTAATTGAAGAAAAAGTTTTTTTTGGAAAATTAAACAGATCTCATATTGTTGATTTAGATTTAAGTAGAGGAATTTACCTTCTAAAGGTTAATAATTTTTCAAGAAGAATAGTAATTAAATAAATTACTTGAAAATAATGGATTTAAATATTTCATTAGAGATATAACAATATTTTTTTAGTCAATCCTCTATTAATAAATGATAATTTAATGTCAGATTTTTATTGTATTTTAAAGAAAAAAATTCTTGATTAATGAAAAATTTAACTCTTTTAATTCTTACCATATTAATTAGTTTTTCTGGAAGATGTACTCACTTAATGGGGGGCGAGATTGTTGTTCAAAATGATCAAGTGGGTAATTATGAAATCCTTTTAACTTTATACAGAGATGTTACAGGAGTTCTATTGAATAGCAATCAAACTTTAAATGTTTATGACTCTGGTGGCAATCAGGTTTCAACAATTATTTCCAGCTTAGATAGTTCTGCATTTCATCCTGTTTTTGGAATTCCAAATATGTCTTTATTGCCCAACAATTTTTACGGAACAGAGATTTATTTTTATTCTGCTATTTTCCAATGTTTTATTCCTGGTAATTATACCGTTACATGGAATAATTGTTGTAGAAATCCTTCAATTGCTAATATGGTAAATCCAGGAGCTCTTTCCATGTTTTTAGACTGCAGTTTTAGCGTTGATTTATCAACTACTAATTCATCTCCTTATTTTCTTTCTCCACCCATAGTATGTGTTCCAGTTAATACACCCTGGCAATATAACCCACTTCCATTTGATGAAGAAAGTGATTCTTTAATTTGGTCATTAGGTATACCATATGATTACGTATCTGGATCTTTTCCTAATGGCTATCCAATTGTTGGTTATACACTTCCTCCTTCTTTAGCTGGCGGAACTTTGACAATAAATCCCTATACTGGAGAACTGTCTTGGACAGCTTCTGTAGTAGGTAATTATGTTTATACTGTTATATGCGAAGAATATAGAAATGGGTTAAAACTTGGTGAAATTAGGAGAGATATGCAGTTTATGGTTCTTCCAAATGGTAATTTACCGGCTCTTTCTAATTTAAACAACCTCTCAACAGATCAAAATGGAATTCTTTTTGTTGAATCTATGGCAAATAATACTGTTAATTTAGATTTAATTGTAATAGATAGCAGTTCTTTTTTTATTTCTTTTGATGGCATAGGTGAAATTTTTGAGGACAGCATAAACCCCATGACACATTCAATTATTTCAAGCAATAATCCATATGAGAAACAATTTAATCTTTCTTGGACTCCAAATTCTAGTGACCTAAGAGATAATCCATACATTATAACTACTAGGTTTTTTAATGGTACTTTTTCTATGGACTATACTTTTTTAATATATGTTATTAGAAATAATACTGGAATTGAGGAAGAATTTTCATATAATTTAAAATCTTTTCCAAACCCAACTAGTGGTTCATTTATAAGTGAAATAAGCCTGCAACAATCTCAAAATATAGAATATTTTATTTCTAACAGAGATGGTAAGGTGGTTTATCGAAAGAATATCTTTATGCAAAATGGAATCAATAAAGTGCCATTTAATAAAAACCTCCCTTTAGGATTATACTTTATAAGTATGAAATTAGAAAATGGTAAAGTATTCTCCGACAAAATATTATTTAAGAATTGATAATTTTTTTGAATTTTATCATTAGAGATAAACCTCTATAAATCATCCATACGGTAAGAGCGACCCAAATTGTTATTAGTTTGGGAATAAATAAGTCTAGAAAATATATTGTAGGAATAAAAAAGAAAAATGTTCCTATTATTAGAGTATTTCTAAGATCTACGGCTCTTCCTAGACCTTTGAAAATCCCATCAAAAGTAAATGCAATTGAATTAAATGGCTGGGCTATAATTACCATCCAGAAAATACTTTTGAAAATCACATTAACATTTTCTTCAGGATTAAATAATTTTCCAATATAAGGGTATAGAGCAGTGTATGTCACCATTAAAACAACCGCTATTTTGATATTTATTTTTAGTAAATCCTTCCCCAAAATTTTTAATTTGTTTTTGTTTTTCTCTCCCATGAATTTACCAGCAAGTGCATTTCCAGCATTAGAATATCCGTCAATGAAAAAAGCGCTAAATATCCAAATATTATAGGCAATGGTATATGCAGCTAGAGAATTACTTCCATAGCTATTTGCGTATCTGTTTGAGATTAAAAACACTAAGTTCAGGACCATTGTTCTAACAAACATATTTATGAATATGTATAGCATCTCTTTGAAATAGAGATTTAGTTGTATTTTTATTTTAAAATCAAAAGGGGTTTTTCTTAAATAAAATATGCCGCACAAAGACATCATTAATAACTGAGAATAAACCGATGCCCAAGCTGCACCTTTGACTCCCATAGGTTCAACTAAATTTTCAATACCCAATACTAGGATAAGGTCTAGAACAATATTACTTAATCCGCCAATTATGCTTATATACATAGCCCAAGAAGTATTTTGAAATCCTCTAAAAACTCCAAAAAACAACGCTATGGAAAGACTTAAAGGCAAACCGTAGCTTCTAATAATGAAATAGTCTTTCGAGTAATTGAAAGTATCTATGTTTATTTCCCCATATACTATATTGGCTAGTTGATTGTAGTTTGAAATAATTAAAATAGATAAAACTAGTCCAGTAAAAAAAGTAAGTACTAGTGTTTGAGGAACTAATGACTTTATGGATTCAATTTTTTTTGCACCAAATTGTCTACTTATAATAGCAGAAAGTGAAGTTCTCATTTGAGCAAATCCCCATACTAAAGTTGCAATTAATCCAGCAGCAAGTCCAACACCACCTTGTGCAATTGTTGATTCTTCACCAATTTGACCTATAATAGCGGTATCTACCAATCCAATAAGTGGCTCAGTAATATTGTAAAGAATTGCCGGTATAGCTAAAGAATTTATTTCTTTTTTATTCAGCATTTAATGAAAATCGGCAAGTGGATGAGTGGATTTTAATCGAATACCTTTTTCAGTTGATTGTAGTTTGCAAGTCTCGTTTTTAGAGTCGTGTTGAAGATAAAGTAAATAGTTGTTTTCACATGCTAGCTTTAAAAATATAGACTTTTCTTCGAGAGTTTTTAGTGGTCTAGTGTCGTAGCCCATTACGTATGGTAGCGGAATATGACCTATACTGGGCAATAAATCTGCCATAAATGCAATTTTCTGACCATTGTAATTTATAATAGGGATCATCTGACTTTCTGTATGACCATCGGCAAAAAATATATCTATATTTTCGAATACATTTTTAGTCAATTGGTTATTTCTTTCAATAAATTTCAACTGTCCGCTTTGTTCAATTGGTGCTATATTATTACCTAAAAAGGAAGCCTTTTCTCTTGGATTTGGTTTCGTAGCCCATTCCCAATGGTTTTTGTTGCTCCAATAAGTAGCATTGTTAAAGACTGGTTCTAATATTTCTCTATCGCTATTTTTCCATTTTACTGCTCCGCCGCAGTGGTCAAAATGTAAATGAGTTAAAACCACATCTGTTATATCATCCAACGAATATCCAGAATTCATTAGAGAGCTCTCTAAAGTGTCTCGACCATGTAGGTGGTAGTGGCTAAAAAATTTATCTGTTTGTTTATTTCCAATTCCAGTATCTATTAACATTAATTTATTACCATCTTCTATTACCAAGCTTCTCATGGCCCAAGTACAAAGATTATTTGCATC
>CAJIYZ010000026.1 GCA_905181675.1 Bacteroidetes bacterium MED-G20 | reverse complement strand
TAGGTGTTTTGATTTCACTTTACACTTTATTAAAAAATGATAATAATATTATTAGAAGCTATTCTTTTAAAGAAACTATTGATTCAAAAGTATTTGCTGGTGCTAAAGGAGCACAAGAATATGCAGAGTTAATGTACAAAGATGTTGTTACCGGTAAAATTGAGTTTACTAAATTAGCAGCTGCGAAAGACCAAGTGCTTAAAAGAATGCAGTCAAGATCTGCTAATCTAAGTTTTGTAGAAGAAGGTCCAGACAATGTTGGAGGAAGAACTAGAGGAATCGCTATAGACCCAAACAACGATTCGATAATGTATGCAGGTTCTGTTTCTGGTGGACTTTTTAAAACAGTTAATAGTGGTTCTAATTGGACAAGAGTTCAAGAATTTGATAATGCAATGGTAAATAGTGCTAGTGGTGTAGGATCACTGGGAATCTCATCAATTGCTTTTTCTGGAAATGGTAATATGTTATATGTTGCTACTGGTGGTTCAAGATTTGGTGAAGGTCTTATAGATGGTGATGGTATTTGGATGAGTTCAAATATAAATTCTAGTTCACCTACATTTAACCAAATACCTGGAACTGATAATAAAGATATTTTGAAAGTGATAACTAATCCAAATGATCCTACTGGAGCTTACTTTGTTGGTATGAGTGTTGGTTTAAACAAAATTGAACAAGGTATGAACGTGATACCTGAAGCAGTTTCAATATCTGGAATCCCATCCAATGCTACAATAGGTGACTTAAAAGTTTCAGAAGATGGTCAAGTGATGATTTTAGGTATAGACCAGGGTGGAATTAGATCCTGGATCAGCCAAGATGGAGGATTGAATTGGACAAATTTACATTCCAACGGTGAATTGTCAGGAACTGGTACTATTAGAGGAGAGTATGCAATATCTAAAAATAAAAATACAAATGCTGATGATCAATATACATTATATGCTTTGTTTGCTTCTTCAGCTGGTACTTTAGCCGGAGTTTACAGATCAGTTGATAATGGAACTTCATGGGATCAAATTGCACCTGGTGCTACAGGGAATTTTACACCTCTTAC
The DNA here is from genome assembly GCA_905181675.1 of Bacteroidetes bacterium MED-G20. Classification (GTDB taxonomy): domain Bacteria; phylum Bacteroidota; class Bacteroidia; order Flavobacteriales_D; family Parvicellaceae; genus MED-G20. The sequence goes on along the minus strand of CAJIYZ010000026.1, from coordinate 5,896 downwards.
TTCTAGAAGTGGACAAGGGAATTACGATTTAGTAGTTACTTCAAGACCTGATGGAGAAGAATGTATAATTGGTGGAATTGATCTATGGTCTTGGGTTCATACCCCAAATTCCCCAGACCCTGAAAATGGTCAATGGTATGCTGTTTCAGCTTGGTATGTAGATCCTTCGATTCCTATTTATATTCATGCCGACAACCATCGTCTCTTATGGAAGAATGATTACACATTATTAGTTGGTAACGATGGTGGTGTTCAGGTTAGAACTGGTGGATCCGGTACCAATCAATTTGGATCTGTTATCAATAAAGGTTACAATGTAACTCAGTTTTACTCTATGGCCTTTGGTGGAAATGGTTCTGTTATTGCAGGTGCTCAAGATAATGGAACACAGTACAAGGACAATTCTATACCATGGTCAAAAGAATTTGCTGAGGTTTCTGGCGGTGATGGTTTTGAATGTGAAATTTCTTATTTAAACAGTGACGCATTTATCACTACTGTTTACAATGGTTCTATTTCTAGATCTGGAGATGGTGGAACTACTAGTCAATCAGTTCCTGCTCCATGTACTGGAATAGTGGGTGAAAATTGTGGTCCTTTTTATAATGCTATTGCTCTAATGGAAAATCCTGAGGATTTAAATACCAAAGATTCTGTAGAATTTGTTCCTAGTGAAGATTTATTGTCAGGGGACACAATTACTTATTATAGTAAATCATTTGGAATTCCTATCAAACATGTTCTAGCTCAAAACTTGAATGTATATGACACCATGAATATTGTAGGGACAGATACTTTTATTACTGTAACTGGAGCAGATACTCTTACTCTTCCAGATTATGTTCAATCTTATTTTATAACTCAGAATGATGCTTCAGTTTATGTCACAAGAGATATGATGAGATTCACTACAATTCCAGAATGGTGGAGAATTTATAATTATTCTAGTTCTGTAAGAAGTTTTGAAATCTCTCATGATATGAACTATGCTTGGAGTGGGTCTTATAGTGGAAGTCTTGTTAGAATTACCGGTCTTGGGAATGCATATTCAAAACAAGAAGCTGATTTAGCTTATAGACCTTCAGCAACAGATACTCTTATTGAGATTGCTACTGGTAATATTATTACAGGTTCTTTAGTTAATCAAATCAATTTTGCACAGGACGGTAATTTATATACCAAACAGGATGGTTCTGAAATTGCTTATAAAGTTCATTACGAAAGTGTTCAGAATTTTCCAGGTACAATAACCGATATTTCTGTAGATCCTAACAATTCCGATAATGTGTGTGTAGTTACCTCAGGAACATCTTCCAATCATGTTTATTATTCAACTAACGCAACATCTTCTAGTCCTACTTTTAGTTCTATTGACGGAGATTTACCAGATATGCCAGTGTTTGGTTGTATTGTTGAAAGAGATCCTTCTACAGATATAATTATTATCGGAACTGCTTATGGTGTTTTTTCTACAGATAATATAGCAGGTTCAAGTACAAATTGGGTTTCTAATAATTCAGAGATAGGTACAATTCCAGTTTATGATATTTGCCAACAGTGGAGAGCTTGGGAAGACCCGATGGATGGTGGATATAGACAAGTAAATAATCCAGGAGCTATTTATGCTTGTACTTATGGTAGAGGTGTCTGGAGAGCAGATAATTTACTTTCATTATATGAGCCAATTGTTCAAAATGAGATTTCTAAAAATATATCTTCTACTAAAATCTACCCTAACCCTGTACTTCAAAATGCAAATATTTCCTTTGATTTAAATAGCTCTAGTATTGTAGATATTTCAATATATAATTTGAATGGCAGTTTAGTGAAAACACTTTATAATAATGTGAGAATGAGTAAGGGGAGAAATAATTCTCCAATAAATTCTTCCGAATTATCAATGGGTACTTACTTGGTGGTTGTTAAATCCGGAAAAGAACAAGAAGTAGTGAAATTTATTAAGTATTAAAATTTATTAAAATATATCTTTAAAAAGGCCTTGAGTTTCAAGGTCTTTTTACATTTACAAAAAAATATATATGAGTAAGGTTAAAATAGGTATCAACGGTTTTGGAAGAATTGGAAGAATGGTTTTCAGGTCGTGTTTAAAAAGAGATAATGTTGAAGTTGTAGCAATTAACGATTTATTAGATATTGAACATCTTGCTTATTTACTCAAATACGATTCTGTACATGGTATTTGCGATGCAGATATTTCTGTTGATAATAATCAATTGTATGTAAACGGTAATCATATAAGAATAACTGCAGAACGTGATCCAAAGCAACTTAAATGGAATGAAGTTGATGTAGATGTAGCTGTGGAATGTACTGGAATTTTCACAACAATGGAACTTGCTCAGTATCATATTGATGGTGGTGCTAGAAAGGTAGCTATTTCTGCACCTTCAAAAGATGCTCCTATGTTTGTAATGGGTGTAAATCATAACGATATTAAATCTTCTGATTTAATAGTTTCTAACGCATCTTGTACAACGAATTGTTTGGCTCCATTAGCTAAAGTATTAAATGACGTTTACGGAATAGATGAAGCTTTAATGACTACTGTACATGCTGCAACTGCTACTCAATTTGTTGTAGATGGCCCATCAAAAAAAGATTATAGAGGAGGAAGAAGTTCTTTACTTAATATTATTCCTGCTTCGACAGGAGCAGCTAAGGCAGTAACCAAGGTAATTCCAAGTCTGGTAGGTAAAATTACAGGAATGGCTTTTAGAGTACCTACTGCAAATGTATCTGTTGTTGACCTTACCGTTAAGCTAAGTAAAAACACTTCTTACGACCATGTAATGGAAACATTAAAAAAAGCTTCTGAGAATGAACTTAGTGGAATATTAGGATATACTGAAGAGCTAGTAGTTTCACAAGATTTTCTTGGGGATGCTAGGACTTCAATAGTTGATGCAAAAGCAGGTATTCAACTTAATGATTCCTTTTATAAAATTATTAGCTGGTATGATAATGAAGCAGGTTATTCTAATAAACTAATTGATCTTTCAGCTCTTATAAGTAGTATGTAATTTACTTTACTTAAATTTTTTAAGTTCAGTAGTTTTCCCATTATAAACCGCATAGGTATAGTGATTTATCCAATCACCAAGATTTATGTATGTGCAATTTTCTCCAATTTTGTGTTCTATCGGAAGATGTCTGTGACCAAAAATAAAGTAATTAATATTTTTGTTTTTTTCAAACTCTTCTTTGCAATACTGTATTAACCATTCCTTTTTTTCACCGAGAAATGAAGGGCTTCCTACTTTTTCATTTTCTCTACTTTTCTTAGACCAATACCTTGCTAATGAAAAACTTAAATTGGGATGTATTTTAGAAAATAACCATTGGCATAATGGGTTGGTGAAAAGCTTTTTCAAGAACTTATATTTTTTGTCTCCTGGTCCAAGCCCATCACCGTGTCCGATAAAGAAAATATTGCCATCTATTTCTCTTAAAATGGGTTTTTTGATAATATTTAATCCAATTTCTTCTTCCAAGTAACCAAACATCCACAAATCGTGATTGCCAGTGAATACATGAATTTCAATACCCTTATCAATTAATTCAGCAAGTTTTCCTAGAAATCTAGTATTCCCTTTTGGAATGGTATGCTTGTGTTCAAACCAAAAGTCGAAAACATCTCCAACTAGAAAAATTTCTTTTGCATCTTCTTCAATTGAAGATAACCACTTGAGGATTATATTCTCTCTCTCCTTATTGTCATTATGACTACCTAAATGAAAGTCGGAAGCAAAATATATTTTAGATCTATTTTTTATGGCTTTATGGTTTTTTTAAGATGAAACGGATTGATACTTTGAAGATTAAATATAAAACTGATTCTTTGTAAAACTTTTAATTCTTTTAAAGATTCTCCAATATTTTCTGAATACAATATAGGTAGATATATTCCCAATATCTCCTCATTTACGCTTATACTAAAAAATATTCCAGCATTATATCCCCAGCTTAATTTGCTATCAAGTTCAGTAGGTTGAAATAGCCCTAAATCTGCATAAACACCAATTGGTAGCTTTGGAATGGCAATTTTAAAATTATTGGAAATCATCCATTGGTTAGTTCTCAATGTGGTGTCCATTGTCTTAAATCCACCATAAGAATTGTCATTCTGTCTTGACAAAAGATCTTCTTGATTTGAAGAGTTTCTTGCTAAATAGGTGTTGTCATATAAATAATCTGTTCGTCCATTCTTTCCACTAAGACAGAATGAATACTGATCAGAAATATCTTGGTTAAAATGGTAGCCGGCAAAAAATCTCCATTTAAATTTGTCTGAGCTTTTGTTATAAGATTTTTCAATTTTCGAAGTTAATTGTAAGCTATTTACTAATTTTTGATTCTCGTTAAACCCATATATATAATTTAATTTTAATTCTTTTGGTTTAAGAATTTGCCGGCTTTTTAAATTGTATTCTATTTCTCCATAATAAGCTGTTTTTCTTCTCGCTTTAGGTGGGCTAACAAATGTAACATCTGGTTCAAAGTCATCTACTCTTATAGTTCTTAACTTAATATTTTGAAATGGAGAGCTTCTTAAGTTTTTAGATTTCAATCTTAAATCTGTAAATATTTCTTGTTTGGTCCATCTTTGTTCTTTGTGTAGATCATCATGTTCATTATGAAAACTTCTAATTTTATAGCCCAACTCAATTCTTGGAAATAGCCCATTTGTGTTAATATTTGTTGCTATTTTTCCTGATCCAACTAATTTTTTTGTTCCTAATCCATATAGTGGATTAAGCATATATTCTACTTTTTTATCATTTATGGTGCTATTATAAAATGCTAATCCTATCATAGTTTTATCATATGCATTACCAGCTATTATAGGAGAATAATAAATTAAATTTTCCTTATTATTATTAACACTAATTGGTAGGATTTTGAATTTTATGGGTTTGTAAAGTTTTAATATCCCATTAGCTCTTGCCATATGACGGTTGTAGTTAAAATCTGTAGTTATAACATTGTAATCAATTACAAACTTTGAAGGCTTTTCATTTGTTTTATATACGAAAGAAGTGTCTTTTTTAAATCCATTTATCCATTTTTCTGAGATTATTTCATTAGAGTTATTTATTAATTGAACTGGAATAGGGGAGCTGTAGCCAGTTAAGTTTTTCATTTTTATCAAATATTCTTGGTCATTTATTTTAGATATTCTCTTTAATGAATAGTCTGTTTTTTTAGTAGTATTTATAAAATCTTCAAAAAACCAATCTAGATTTTCATTACTGACAGATTCAAATACTACTTTAATATCGTATGGATTTGGGTGTTTAAATTTCCATTGGCCGAAATATTCGTTCATACATTTATCAAAAAGCTCTTCGCCTAGGTAGGCTTTTAAATAGTGAAACCCTATTCCAGTTTTAGAATAAACCATTGCTGCATAATTAATTTGAGTAAAATCCTTAGATCCCATTTTAAGGGGTTGATCGTAATTTCTAGAGGCATTAAATTGATAGGAAATATGCTGTAATTCTTTTTCTTCTATTGGAATAGTTATAGAAATACCTCTTTCTTTTACTTTTTCTTCTTTATTTTCATATCCATTTGGATATTTCTCTTCCATATATCTTATTTCTATATAGGTATTGAGTCCTTCATCCATCCATGCGTTGTCTCTCTCATTACTTCCCAAAATCCCATAATACCAATTGTGTCCTACCTCGTGAATAATAACAGTTTCTAAGGATTTACTATCTCCAGAGCTACCTATCACAGTTATATTTGGATATTCCATTCCACCACCTGCGCTTATGGTGCCGTCTACAGCAGTTACATGATTGTAAGGATATTCTCCAACCCACTTCGAAAAATATTTTGTTGCATCATTTATATACTCAATAGATCTTTC
>CAJIYZ010000025.1 GCA_905181675.1 Bacteroidetes bacterium MED-G20 | reverse complement strand
TTTTGTCGGTTTCATTACTTGCATAAACTTCATACCAATAATAATTATATCTCATTGCATCACTTCCAAAATCTAAATCAACAGTTTTAGAAACTGAAGAATTATTTACAAGAACAATTCCTCTCGTATCGGATGAAAATGTAGTAGCATATGACTTTACTGTTGTATCACTTGAATAGGACCAAACCATTCGGTCACCCATAAATTTTTGAAGAAAATGGTATATATAATAAACAGGTCTTGGATAATGGTCATTTAAAACAGGACTATTTCTTGCTGTCATACCATGATCTCCGCCATAACTATCTAAACCATTTTGAAAACTCCATAAAATAGATGCAGCAAATCCATTTTTAATTTGCTCTGCTAATGCTTGGGTAATAAAAATTGCATTTGCCATTGATATCTCTCTCTCTCCTGTTTTAGAATTAAATTCAGTCATTGCTATTGGGAAATAATTACTTGGTTTATTGGTGTAGCTAGCAACCATGTTTTTTACCCTAACTACATCTTGTTGAACTTGATTTAAAGAAGTTAGCATTTCCTGATAAGTAACATTATTAGGATTTGGTTTTCTTCTAAAATAATTATGAATTATTAAATAATCCGCTTTATTTTCAACTTTAGAAAGTACTTTTTTTGACCAATCATTGTAAGTCCCATCCTGTCTAAAAAGTACAGCACCAATTTTAATTGTAGGGTCTGCAGCTTTCATAGAGTCAGCAAAAACATTAAAAATATCACCATATTTTATTCCATCAATAGTATCTCCATTAACTATATAGCCTGCTTGCCAAGGACCATAATTTTCATTTCCTACCTCCCAATATTTAATATTTGCACCTAAAGTCTGGTTCATATGTCTTACAAAACTTGCTGCATAGGAAGCTGCTGTATGAACTGGATTTACAGACACTCCATATCTAGCATAAGAAGCATTTACAGCAATTATTCCAGAGCCATTTGTTGAATCTAAAATCTGAACGAACTCATCGGGGCTAATTCTCCAACCTGAGCCATCTATAAGATCGTTAATAGAAATCTGAGTATCATTTAAAATGGAAGAAGGAAGATTCCCATCCCAGAAAAACTGATTGGCCCCATTTCCTCCAGGATATCTTAAGATAGTTTTTCCTAAGTTTTTAAGATTACTCATGAAATCATTATCATTAATTACAGATTCACCTAAGAAATGGGTCAAGTTTGTCCCAAAATGTGAGGGCAAAACATCTGCTATGATATTTGAATTATTAATATTTACTACAACATCTACAGAAGAATTTAATTCTGCTTGTAAATTAATATTTGTAAGAGGGGTAAAAGTTCTTGGTTCCCAATCTTCAAAAAATGTATTTAATTGAGAAGTTGAAATTAGAAAAGATAAATTAAGGAAAACTAAAAAAATAAATCTTGGAACATACTTGTTTGACATATCAAAAAAATATTTATAAACTCTCCACTTTAAATGGAATGTTTGCTACAGATGATTGGTTAATATCATTTTTAACGAAAACAAATATTCTATAAAACCCTTTTTTATTTGGCACCTTAAAAGTCATGGAATTTTCTGTTTGCTTTATTTTTTCAAATACTAACTTATCAGGTGATTTCTGTTTATCACCACCTCCTTTAGTTGAAAAAGTTTCTGGATATAATTGAAAATCAAAATACAAACTATCGTTGTTATTTCTATTATATGAAAACTCTAGATTTACTTCTTCGTTTTTAACAAAAACATGGTTTTTCATCCAGTTGCCTCCATTTAACTTTATTTTCATAATACTAGGTGCTCTTATTTCTGGCCATTCTCCCTTCCAACAATATTGCATAACATCGACAGCTTCAGTAGGGTTTCCAGTACTTAAATACATTCCGTGCCATGTAGCAGTAGATTCTTGTTTTTGGCCCCATAAAAAGCAATAAGAACCCAAACATTTTTCGTTATCTGCCTCAATAAAGTTTTTATACCTTTTAATTCTTTGATTCGCTTTGACACCATTGGTTGGTTCTATTTTCGCTCCCCATGAGTTAACTTTCGCTTCAAAAGGACCATTAACCCCCCACTCTGTTACTATGTAAGGTTTTTCCCATCCATACCTTCTTATGTTAAGATTTGAGTTAACAATTGATCCATAGACATTGATACCAAGTACATCAATACTTGGACAATATTTTTTAATCATGAAAACCTTGGATGGATCTAATCCAGCAATAACAGTCATTGTTGGGTGATTTGGATCAACTTTTTTAATAAATTTTGCAATTTCTTCTATTGTTTCCCAAACTTTAAAATTAGAATATTTTAAGTCTACCTCATTACCAATACCCCAAAGTAAGAGCGATGGGTGGTCTTTGAATTTTAATATTTTTTTCTTAATTAACTCAATTTGGCTTTTTACCTTGAACTCGTCATTGTAATTAAATCCATGTCTTTCTTGGGCAACCCAGATTCCCAAACATACAGACAAATCATATTTTAAAGCAGAATCTAGTAATTCACTTTTATTGCTGCTCCATATTCTTATGGAATTGCCTCCACTTTCTTTTACTTTTTGAAAATTACTTTTTGCCCCAGCACCTTTTATATAGTAAGGTTGTTTATCTTTTAAGAGCTGAAAACCAGTTACAGATTCTTCAATGGAGACTTTAGAAGTTTGAGAAATAGCTGATGAATAAAGAAACACCTGAAAGACAATCAATATTCTAATTAAAAATTTCATAATTAACACTAATTTTTTGGTTTATTTGGATTGCCTTTAAACTCAACTAAATTAAAATCACCGGCTTCAAAAATAGAACTTTCTAAAATCTTAAATCTTAATTCTTTCATATTAGACCAATTAATTAAATCATGGTTTTTAACAGACTTTATAGGAATTATAATTTCAAAGGTTTTTTCATCGATTTTAAAAATGTTTTCTTCACTTATAATTTTAGAAATATTTCTAGGCTTTCCTAAATAGGAAATAAAATTAATTTTCATTTTGGGAACCTTTTCTGCAATAATTTTAAAACTCAAGGCTGAAGTTGAGTATATTTCAGACAAATCAGCTGATTCCCATTTATTAAAAGGGAAACCAAATGAATTCCATTTTTCATCTTCTTTTTGAGAATTATAATCTACAGATAGTGATGAAAAAACATCTAATTCTGACAAAAAATCCTTACTTATAATTGATTCATTAGAGTTGGTAGAATTTGAATTGGAAGTAAACTTAAAATTACTAGAATAATTTTCATTAACCCCCCACCAATATTTTTTTTCATTACCAAGTGTAATTGGAAGAGTATTGAATTTTTTGGTGAAAGTTTCAGAACTTACTACATAGGAATATGAGTAAGGAACTATTTTAATATCATCTAAGTGAAAATCTCCTTTTTTCATAAGTTGAACTCTTAGCTCCTTAATATTAGATAAGTTAACTCCCTTTTTTTCGTATTTAAACGTTGGCAATGGTATAACTACTTTCCTCCATTTCTGGTCAACTACACCATCTTCCATTCCTAGAATATTAACCTTAGAAAAACATTGTTTACCTGAATAATCTACTAATGAAAAAAGCATAGGAAGTGTGCTAAATTCACCAGCATTAGATCTAATCATAAATTCAATTGCACTATTTTCAAAAATGGGTGATAAATCTTTAGATTTAAAGTCTCCCCATTTAAAGCCGAATCCTAGCCATTTACAATCTTTGGTTTTGTTCCATTTTAAATAAAGATGATCTTTTCCTGAAAAATTATTAATTCTATCAAAAACAATTTCTTTACAAGGATGTGCTTTCATTCCAAAAACGCCTGTCTTATCGCTGTCGGTAAATATATCTTTATATGGGAAAATTAAAAAAGGATCCTCTTTTTTTTCTAATGAATCGTATAGATTTACTGTTTTCATTGAATCACATGAAAAAAGTAATAATGCAGACCAAACTAAA
>CAJIYZ010000024.1 GCA_905181675.1 Bacteroidetes bacterium MED-G20 | reverse complement strand
TAGATTGGGATTTAAAGAATTCTGCTGGTATACCAATAGCAAGTGGAGTTTATTTGATACATATCAATGTTCCAGGTGTGTGTGAAAAGGTGCTGAAATGGTTTGGGGTTATAAGACCTCCAGATTTAGATAGTTTTTAGACTAATTTTTTATATTTGTAAAATAATACATTATCCGCAGTTAGCGGATTTTTTTCTCAAAACTATATCCTATGTCAGAAATTAGTTACTATACAGAAGAAGGCTTAAGTAATTTAAAGAATGAGATTAAAAATCTGGAGTCTATTGAAAGACCTAAAATATCTCAACAAATAGCTGAAGCTAGAGATAAGGGTGATCTTTCAGAAAATGCAGAGTACGATGCTGCCAAAGAAGCTCAAGGTATGCTTGAAGCAAGAATCTCCAAGCTCAAAAATAAATTTGCTAACGCAAGATTAATTGATGATAGCGAAATTGACGATAGTAAGGTATTTATACTTTCAACAGTAAAAATAAAGAATATTAAGAATTCCATGCAAATGTCTTACACTTTAGTTGCTGAAAATGAAGCTGACATACGAGCTGGTAAAATTTCTGTTGATTCACCTATAGGTAAGGGTTTGTTAGGAAAAGAGGTTGGTGAAATTGCAGATATTAATACTCCAGCAGGAGTTATGAAGTTTGAAATAATCTCTATTGAGCGATAGTGGAAGATTCTATTTTCACTAAAATAATTAAAGGAGATATTCCTTGTTACAAAATTGCTGAGAATAATAATTTTATAGCTTTTTTAGATGTTAACCCATTACAAGAAGGTCATACTCTTGTAGTTCCAAAAACTCAAATTGATTATATATACGATCTACCTGAAGACATTCTTTCAGAATTATTTATATTTTCTAAATCAGTAGCTAAAAAAATTGAAGATTCTATTAAATGTCAAAGAATTGGAATAGCTGTTGTCGGTCTAGAAGTTCCCCATGCACATATTCATTTAATTCCAATTAATGAAATAGCAGATATGAATTTTCAAAGTCAAAGGAAGATATTTAACAAAGAAGATTTTCAAAAAACAACTAATAAAATCTTAGCATCTAAATAGATCTATTAGGATTGGTTTTTAAAAAATCTTTCCAACCAGTATAATTGCTGGTTTTTTCCTGAGTATTTTGAAAATAGTGACAAATAGCAACAGCAATTCCATCTGTTGCATCAAACTCCTTTGGAAGAGTTTTTAATTGCAAGAGGGTTTGAATCATTTTGGCTACCTGTTCTTTGCTTGAAGCACCGTTCCCTGTGATGGCTTGTTTAACTTTTCTTGGAGCATATTCTTCAATAGGGAGGCCTTTTACAAGGCTAGCTGCCATAGCAACACCCTGAGCTCTACCAAGTTTAAGCATGGATTGGACGTTTTTTCCAAAAAATGGAGCTTCAACAGCAACTTCATCAGGATGGTATTCTTCAATTAAATGTGTGATGCTCTCAAATATTTTTTTTAGCTTCAACTGATGATTTTCCAATTTAGACATTCTTACAATTCCAGTACTTATCAAAGTCATTTTTTTACGTGTAATGCCTATTAACCCATAACCTAGAATATTAGTGCCAGGATCTATACCTAAAATAATTTTATCGAAGTCTTTCAAAGATTTTTATTTAGCAGGTTCTAAATACTATTCTAAAAATACTTTTTTTATTTCATTATTGGTTTTTGTTTTTGCAATTCTATACATACTAACAAGTTTTGAAAGTCATAAAAATATACTAACCCTAATTTCTAATGGTATTTCAACCACTATTATACCATACTTTTTTTTAATTTTTTTTTTACAGTTTGTTAATTGGCTATTGGAAGCACTAAAGTTTTATTTTCTTTTACCCTATTCTAAAGATTTAACCTTCATACAAGTTTTAAAATCTGTGTATGTAGGAAACCTAACTGCAATTATAACCCCCAAAAGATTGGGTAATTTTATTGGGAGAAATTGGGTGTTAAAAAACAAAGCTAAACAGGTAACTATTTCTACAATTACTGGAAATTTTTTTCAGCTTTTTACTACTACAATAATGGCCTTTTTTTCATTTTTATACTTGTATTTTTTTAAAATTCAATTCTTTTCAGAATTAAAAGATTATTTTTTGGTTGGTTTAATTTTATACACAATAATTTCGTTTTTTATTGGCTTTACTATATTTACTAATAATTGGCATCCAATAGTCAATAAACTAAAATTGGTTAAATATTTCAATATTTCTACAGTCCATTTAAATAGCATTACCACCCTAAGGAGATTAAGAGTTTTATTTTTTGCAATGTCTAGATATTGGGTTTTTATTATTCAGTATTATATTCTTTTTATAGGTTTTAATATTGAAGCAAATTTTATAGAATTAATAATTTTAGTTGGCCTTTTATTTGGATCAGTTTCCTTTTTACCTTCATTTGCTCCTGGTAATCTTGGCACAAGAGAAGCATTGTCCATCTTTTTTCTAGGTGGAAGTTTATTGGGAATTAAGTTTGCTATGGTTTCATTTATAGTGTGGTTAGTAAATGTTGTATTTTCTGCTTTAATTGGCGCTGGCCTATTATTTTCTTCAAAAAATATAAAATGGTAATTTTTGCTGGATTTTTTGTGTTTTATTTTTTTTTAATGGTAGTTGCTGCGCTAGGTTTTACAAGCGTAAATAAAACTTTAATAAGTAACCAATCAGATTCTTTCTTAACACTAATTATACCTTACAGAAATGAAGAAAATAGAATTCAAAATCTATTATTTTCTTTAGAGAATCAAAAAGATACTTCCTCAATCAGCAAAATAATATTTGTCGATGATCATTCAACGGATTCTTCTAGAGCACAGGTTAATAATTGGATTACCAAACAAGACTTAAATTGTGAATCTCATTTTTTAGACCAATACCATGGTAAAAAGAGAGCAATTGATTTAGGTGTGCAGAATAGTCTTTCCGAATTTGTAATGATTATGGATTCTGATATATCATTTAAGGATGTTTTTTTTTCTGCCATCAAAAAGAATATCGATTTAAGTCATGATTTTTTTTTAACATCTGTTATTGAGAGAAGCGGAGTTATTTGGTCTAGGATTTCATCTTGCAGTATTAGTGTAATATCTCTTGGAATGGCCAGTTTAGGAATCCCAATTTTAGCAAATGGTGCAGGTTTAATTTTTAGAAGAAAATGCTATAATGAATTAAATCCATTTCATTCAAATTTTCATATTCATTCTGGGGATGATATGTATTTGCTTAATAGTTTTAGTGCCAATAAAAAATCCATTAAAACTCTATTTAACAAGAATTTAATTATTGAGACTCAAGGTTCTAAAAGTGTTCAAGATATGATTGTAAGATCTTTAAGGTGGTCAGGAAAAATGAAAATGAAAGGATTATTGGCTACTAAAATTGTTGGTTTATTAGTTGTAGTTTGTAATTTGTCAATAGTTCCACTTTTAGTATTAAGTATTTTTAATTTTCAGTGGTTATTCTTATTTATTTCCTTAGTCAAACTATTACCTGATTTATTTGTTTTAATTGTTGGATCCTTTTTTTACAATGAAAAATATTTGTGGAGATATTCTTTGCCAATGTTTCTCCTTTATCCATTTATACTTTTAGTAATAATATTTTTACAAGTGATTAAATATAAGGTTATGTGGAAAGAAAGAGCTTTGTTAAATATTTGAGTCTATAGTATCAATAAATACTTTCTCATCTATCACCCCAGATTTTCTCCATTTTATTTCCCCTTCTTTAAATAGAATGAAAGTTGGAATTCCTCTTATTTGAAACTTTCCAGCAACTTTTTCATTATTATCAACATTTATTTTTACGATTTTAATGTCATCTCCAAAATGTTTTTTGATTGACTTCAGTATTGGATTCATCATTTTACATGGATTACACCAATCAGCATAGAAATCTACCAATACAGGTTTATTCCCTTTAATTATTTCTTGAAATGTAGCCAATTTTGTCTTTAGTTCTGTGAAATTTCCATAGATGTATTATTGGAAATTGATCCAAATCCACCCTCTACATCAATAGTAGTATTGAATCCTTTTTTCTTTAAAATAGAACATGCTATCATACTTCTATAGCCACCAGCGCAATGAACATAATATTTTAAAGATTTATTCAAGGATTTATTTTCAGAGTCTATTAGTGCCAATGGAATATGCTCTGAGTTTTTCAAATACCCATTATTTCTTTCACCAACTTGTCTAACATCCAATATGTTGATGTTATTATTAATGAATTTTTCTAGTTCTTTAGCATTTGCAGATCCTATTGTGTTAATTGGATTGCCAGAATTCTTCCACATCCTAAACCCACCCTCTAAGTATCCAAGACAATTATCAAAACCTACCCTAGACAATCTCATAATTGCTTCCTTAGCTTGCCCATCTTCGCAAACTAGTAATATTTTAATATTTATATCTTTTAAAACAGCGCCAACCCAAGGAGCAAATCCACCATTTAACCCTATAAATATAGAATCTGGAATAAATCCGATTTTAAAAACGTCTTGATTTCTTACATCAAGAATAATGGTGTTTTCTTGGGTAGATAAAGACTTAAATTTGTCTAATTGTAAAGGAACTAAACTTCTATCTAATACTTTGTCAAAATCTAAATAACCATCTTGATTTAATTTTACATTTGATGGAAAATACGTTGGAGGTTCTGGTAAATCATCTGTTAATTCTTTTATAAAACCATCTTTAGAAAAAGACCCATTTAGTGCATAATTTATTTTCTTTTGATTTGCTAAAGTGTCTACCGTTTCCTTCATCATGTTTTTACCACATGCAGATCCAGCTCCATGTCCTGGATAAACTAATATATTATCCGGAAGAGGTTTTATTTTATTATTTACAGAATCGTATAAAATTCCAGCTAATTCTTCTTTAGAAACACCCATGTATCTCTGAGCAACATCTGGGATTCCTACATCTCCTAAAAACAAGGTGTCTCCAGTAAAAATACAGTGTTCTTTTCCGTTTTCATCTTTGAGAATATAAGAAGTGCTTTCCAAGGTATGACCAGGTGTGTGGACTGCAGTTATAGTAACTGCACCAATTTTAAACTCTTGGTTGTCTTCAGCTATAATTGATTCAAAATTTGGATCTGCTTGTGGCCCATAAACTATTTTTGCACCAGTTTTATTAGCTAGTGTTAAATGGCCACTTATAAAATCTGCATGAAAATGAGTTTCAAAAACATATTTTATCTTAGATTTAGATTCTTCTGCAAGCTTTAAGTAGTTGGAAATTTCTCTTAAAGGATCTATTACGGCAGCTTCTCCGTTGCTTTCAATAAAATAAGCACCTTGAGATAGGCAACTAGTATAAATTTGTTCTACTTTCATATAGTAAAATTAGTTATACTCTTTTGATTACCCAACAGATTGTTGCTTAAATCACTTCTTTAGTATTAAATTTGTAAAATGATTAGTAATTTTTATTTGTATATACCTTGGGATGTCGATCCTGCTTTATATGATGGTTTTATTACATTAAGATACTATAGTTTATTTTTTGCACTTTCTTTCTTGATTGGATTTCAAATAGTAAAAAAAATGTTTGACAACGAATCTGCACCTGAAGAGTGGATGGATAAACTTCTTGTTTACACAGTTTTAGGTACTATTCTTGGTGCAAGACTTGGACATGTTCTTTTTTACGAACCCAGTTATTATTTAGAAAATATTTCCGAAATTTTAATGGTTTGGAAAGGCGGTTTAGCTAGCCATGGTGCTGCAGTTGCGTTAATTATATCTATGTGGGTTTTTTCCAAAAAAGTCACCCATAAAAAGACCATGTGGACAATGGATAAATTAGTTGTTGCCGTTGCTTTAGCTGCAGGGTTTATTAGAGTTGGAAACTTAATGAATTCTGAAATTGTTGGGTTAAGAACTGAAAGCGAATCAGGTTTTTTTTACAAATACAAAGCTAAGAATCAAATAGCAAGTTTTTTTAGTGTAAAAAGTGAGAAAATTAATTTTGATGAAACACTAAACGACACTATAATTAACAATATTAAATATTCTCAACTAAAGGTAAGTGTTCCCCTTGGCAATAAAAAAGTAAATCCTTATTTCTCCGAAGCTTTTTCCAATGCATTTAATTTCACAACTATTGATTCTGATGCAGACTTTTTCTCCTCTGTTAATAAAAATGATTTTGTAGTTAGTTCAACCAACGAGTTAATACTTCCAATATATATTATTCCAAGAATTCCCACTCAGCTGTATGAGGCAATCTCCTACTGGCTTATTTTTTGCTTTTTATTTTGGGGCTATTGGAAAAGAGATTGGTATTTATATTCTGGAAAATTATTTGGTGTGTTTTTCACACTTTTATTTACCTCTAGGTTTATTGTAGAATTTTTTAAAGAACATCAAACATTGGGAAATAGTTCGCTATTGTCCATGGGTCAATACTTAAGTATTCCTTTAGTTGCTGTTGGCTTATATTTTTGGATTAAATCAAAAAAAATTGATACGCACCAATAATCTCACTGTAAAATATGGAGATGTCCATATTAAATTTCCAAATATAAATTTGGATTACGGTGGACAATTGTTGATCATTGGGAAAAGTGGTTCAGGAAAAACTAGTTTGCTTAATATCTTGGGTGGATTAATGCCTCCAGAAACCGGAAATGTATTAGTTAATGACTTAGATTTTTTTAGTCTCTCCAGAAATAAAAGAGATAATTTCAGGGGACAACAAATTGGATTTGTTTTTCAAACCCCTCATTTTATTAAGTCCCTTTCTGTTAATGACAATTTGAGGTTTTCACAATATATGTCTTCTAAAGTAAATCAATCTAAAATTGATATGCTCTTAAAAAAGGTTGATATCTTAAAGTTGAAAAATTCTAAAATTCAAAACCTAAGCGAAGGCGAAAAACAAAGGATTTCAATAATAAGAGCATTGGTTAATCAACCATCTATTGTTTTTGCAGACGAGCCAACTTCTGCTTTGGACGATGATTCATGTTTTAATGTTGTTGATTTATTAACCAATTTATCTCAAGAAAACAATACTACTCTGGTAATCGTAACCCACGACAAAAGACTAAAGGATAAGTTTTCCAATCAAATAAATTTAAATGATTTTTAAGTTAGCCTGGAGAAATATCACAACAAGACCACTCTCAAGTGGACTTTCTATTATTTTACTTAGTTCATCAATAATGGTAATAGTTTTATCTATCCTTACCATGAAGCAAATGGATTCTAAGTTTAAAGAAAATGCGAACAAAATTGATTTAGTAGTAGGGGCAAAAGGTAGTAGACTTCAATCTGTATTATGCAATGTTTTTCACATAGACTACCCTAATGGGAATATCCAACTCAAAGATGTTAATTTTCTTTCCAAACATCCTTTTGTGAAAAATGCTGTGCCCATTTCATTGGGAGATTCTTATAAAAAACATAGAATAATTGGAACCAACCCAAGTTTTATAAAACAGATATATAATGCCTCAATATCCAAAGGAAATATTTTTAGTAAACCGTTAGAAGTGGTAATTGGTGCAAATGTTGCAGCCAAATTAAAATTAGTTATTGGTGATTCTTTTAACGGTAGCCACGGAATTGAAGAATCCATCCATGACCATGACGATTTTTTGTACCATATAGTAGGAGTTTTAAATCCAACTGGAGATATTATTGACCAGTTAATAGTTACTTCTTTAGAAAGTGTTTGGCAAGTTCATCCTCACGATTATAAAAAAGGATCTTTTGACTTGAAAACAGTTGAAGAACACGAACATCATTCACATGATCATGTGTCAGAAAATTATAAAGATAACAAGGAAATTACTGCAGTTTTAGTAAATTATAGTTCACCAAGAGCAAAATTTTCAATCCCAGGAATTGTTAATCAAAAAAACTCTTTAATGGGTGCAGAACCAGCTATTGAAATAAAACAACTTTTAGACTTAATTGAACCAGCTGTGAATATTTTATACGTATTGTCATTGTTTATTTTTGGATTGTCTCTTTTTAGTATTGTAGTGACATTATTAAACTCTATGAAAGACAGAAAGTATGAAATATCTATGATGAGAGTGGGGGGAGCTAGTGTTAGATTGATTTTTATTTCTATAGTTTTAGAAGGGTTTTTTATTGGATTAATTGGTAGTGTTTCAGGATTGTTATTAGGACACTCAATTATGGGAATTATGGCAAGATTTCTAAATTTTAAGTACAATTATCAATTTTCAGGTTTGGTATTTGATAAGTTAGAATTAGTTTTGCTTTTATTGACCATACTAATAGGAATGATAGCGGCAATATTTCCTGCAATAACAGCTTACAGATTAGATATATCTAAGACATTAAAAAACAAAATATGAGAAACAAAATAATTTTAGCATTCATTTTTATTTTATTTTTTATTGGAAATATCTTCAGTCAAAATATTATTACATGGGAACTTTTGAAAAATGTAGAGTTTGACGAGATATGGTCAGAAGAGTTTCAAGCTTATTACATGGTTCCTAAGTTTTCACAGTCTGTAAAGGAAATGGATGGCAAAGAAGTTCAAATTAGAGGCTTTATAATTCCAGTTGATATTGTTCAGGACTATTATGTGCTTTCTGCCAATCCATACAGTTCATGTTTCTTTTGTGGCCAAGCTGGTCCCGAATCTGTAATGGAGATTCAAATGGTAAAAAAATATGAAGGTTTAAGAATGGATCAAGTAATAACCTACAAGGGAACTTTAAAACTAAATGTTGATGATATTTATCAATTGAATTACATACTTGAAGATGCAGAAATCATAGAATAGTTAAATCATTTTTTGGATTTCATTCCAGACTATTTCTGTAGCACCTTTATTCTCTTTTATAATTTGTATAGCTTTTTTCTTTTTTTTCTCTAAAGTGTCTTTATTTTTAAGTAAGTCTACAATAGCATTTTTCATCTCTTTAGAATTGCGAATAACTTTTGCAATTTTTTCTTTGAGCATCAAATCTGCTTCTGGATAGTTCTTAATATTAGGCCCAAATAAAAGAAAGTTCCCTTTGGATGCCGCTTCCAAAATATTGTGTAATTTTCCAGAGAATCCTCCACCTACAAATGCAATGTCGCTGTAGTTATAAAGATTAGCAAGAATTCCAATTTGATCAATAATTAAAACTTTAGGAATAGGTTTTTTTAGATCAATTTTTGAGTATAGTTCAGCGTTATTTCCAAATAATTTTTTAGTTCTTAATATTTCTTTTTCTTTTATTTCATGTGGAGCAATAATCCAATGAACATTGTCTATAGCCTTAATTATTTCAGCAGTTATACTTTCTTCTTTTTCCCACGACGATCCTAAAATAATGCATGGCAACTTTATATCTAAAACCAAATTTGATTTAACTTCATTTAAAGAGTCAAACCTAGTATCTCCAGAAAATTTAACATTGGAAAACCCATTTTCTTTTAATAATTCTTTAGATAAATAATCGGCGGTTAATATTAAGTTCATTGATTGTAGAACTTTTTTAGCGCTAGTTCCAAAAATATTAAAATACCAGTGGCTCTTCCTGAATTTAGACGAAAACACAATGCTTGGAATTTTTTTCTTGTGGCATTCATTAAGTAAATTAAGCCACAGATCATATTTTGCAAAAATCAAAATCCTTGGGTTTATAAAATCTACTATTTTTTTTGCTTTTCTTTTTTTGTCAAATGGTAAATAAAATTTATAAAAATTAGCATCTTCAAAACTATAATTATCATAACCAGATGGGCTGAAAAAAGACATTACCACTTGGTTATTTTTTTCATTTAATATTTTTCTAACAAGTTCATTAGTCATAATTGCCTCGCCGTGAGAAGCACAATGAATCCAAAATGTTTTTTTTTCAGAACTTAAATTTGATAAATCTTTTTGCCATTTTTCTTTGCCTTCTATTGATTTCTTTGCCTTTTCATTTCCAAAAATAGCAGCAACTTTTAAATAGATGGTTAATAATTCAATGGCAATTTGATAATGAAATAACCTCATTTTAATTGTAGTAAAATTCATTAGGATTTTTTCTTAGAACTGGAAAAAACCACCCAGCTCTTATCCCTAGATAAATATCAAATTTATTTTCAGTATATGGACCCATTAAGTCAATTTGATAATCTCTCATCCCTCTGCTAAACCCCTCTATGGCTTCAATTCCAATGGTGAAATTAACCAGCTTATTATTACTCATATTCTGATAACCAATGTATTGTTTCAATAGTAGACCAACCGTTAGTCTGTCGTAATATTTTAAATATTGCTTCTTCAATTGAGGAATTAAATTTTCTTGATTTTCAATTCTTATTTTATGATACATAGCTCCAATTCCCCCTTTTAAAAATATTCCAGAATTTGGATTTGGTCCAATAATATTATAGACTTTACCCATGTCTAAACTAATTAATCCTCCTCTATGATACATGAGGAATAGATTTTCTTCGCCATATTGATTAATAATCCATCCTTGGTCATTTATTAAGTGATCTAATACACTTGTATTTTTAACATTTTCACTATGAATAAAATTATAATTCAATTCGAAAGTTTGGTTTTTTTTATTTTTCCACCCAAGAGAAAGTCCAATATTAGAATTTACCCCAAAATTATTAGCTAAATCACCTTGAGGAGATTGTATCGCTAGACTAATACTTATAAAAGGGAAATAAATCACAGAATCCTTATTTTTTTGACATATTCCATGACCTAAAAACAGTATTGTGATTAGTAAAATGATTAATATATTTCTTAATAGAGTCAATTTGTGTAAATATTAATTAGAAAAATCAAATATAAGAATTGCCATAAATCTAAGATATAGTTATATTCGCAAGTCTAAATTTATAGAGATGAGTGAAAATAATTTAAATATTCAGATGGTTGACTTGAAAAGTCAATATATGAAGATAAAACCTCAAGTAGATAAAGCTATAAATGATGTTTTGAGTTCTACACAGTTTATTAACGGTGAACATGTTAAATCCTTTCAAAAGGAATTGGCAAATTATTTAGGTGTAAAACATGTTATTACCTGTGCAAATGGAACAGATGCTCTTCAAATGTCAATGATGGCGCTTGGTTTAAAACCAGGGGATGAGGTAATTACTCCATCTTTTACTTATATTGCTACAGCTGAAGTTATTGGTTTATTGGGTTTAAAACCTGTATTTGTTGACTGTGATCCTAAAACTTTTAATATTTCTGTAGAAGAAGTTGAAAAAGCAATTACCAAAAAAACCAAAGCTATTGTTCCTGTTCATCTTTTTGGGCAGTCCTCGGACATGAAATCTATTATGAATTTAGCAAAGAAACACGATCTTTTTGTAATTGAAGATAATGCTCAAGCAATTGGTAGTGACTATTTAGGTTTTAATAAGCCCCAAAAAACTGGAACCATTGGAAATATTGGATGTACTAGTTTTTTTCCTTCTAAAAATTTAGGATGTTATGGAGATGGAGGCGCAATGATGACCAACGATGATGAGTTGGCTGAAAAACTTAGAATGATTGCTAACCATGGTCAAAGTAAAAGATATTACCACGATATGGTTGGGTGTAATTCGAGATTAGATAATATTCAAGCTGCTGTACTAAGAATTAAATTAAAAGAACTTGATCAATACATCCAAAATAGACAAAAAGCTGCTAATTATTACGATCAAAATTTAAAAGAATTAAATCAATTAACTCTTCCTTATAGGAGTATGGAATCAAATCATGTTTTTCATCAGTACACTTTAAAGTTAAATGAGAATATTAAAAGAGATGAATTAATTGAATTTCTAGCTAAGAAAAATATACCTGCAATGGTTTACTATCCAGTACCTGCTCACCATCAAAAAATGTTTTCAGAAATCCCGAATTCACATACAAATATGAAGGTTACTAACGAGCTTTCATCAAGAGTATTTTCTTTGCCAATGCACACAGAACTTTCATCTTTGCAACAGGATTTCATAATTGATAATTTATTTCGCTTTTTTAAAATATAATAAATATGAAAATAGCTGTAATAGGAACAGGATATGTTGGTCTGGTAACTGGAACCTGCTTGGCAGAAACTGGCAATATTGTAACATGTGTTGATATAGACCAGAAAAAGGTTCAAAAGTTAAAAAATGGAGTTATTCCAATTTATGAACCTAACTTAAATAACTTTTTTCAAAGAAATATTGCTCAAAATAGACTCTTTTTCACTACAGATTTAGCTGAAGGAATCAAAGACGCACAGTTGATATTTTTAGCGCTTCCGACTCCTCCAGGAGATGATGGATCTGCAGATTTAAGCTATATACTTTCTGTTGCAAAAGAACTTGGTGAAATAATTGAAGACTATAAAGTAATTATTGACAAAAGTACAGTCCCCGTAGGTACAGCAGAAAAAGTTGCTAAAGTAATTGGCGAATCTTCTAAGGTAGGTTTTGATGTAGTTTCAAACCCAGAGTTTTTAAGAGAGGGGTTTGCAGTTGAAGATTTTATGAAGCCTGAGAGAGTAGTGGTTGGCACAAGTAGTGAAAAAGCAAAGAAATTAATGGAAGAATTGTACCAGCCTTTTGTAAGGCAGGGAAATCCTATAATTTTTATGGATGAAAAATCTGCGGAACTTACCAAGTACGCTTCCAATTCTTTTCTTGCAACTAAAATAACTTTCATGAACGAGATTGCCAATTATTGCGAAATGATTGGGGCAGATGTGGACATGGTTCGAAAAGGAATGGGAACAGATTCTAGAATCGGTAAAAGGTTCTTATTCCCTGGTATCGGCTATGGAGGAAGTTGTTTTCCAAAAGACGTTAAAGCATTAAAAAAAGCTGGTCAAATTGAAAATTACCAATTTAAAATTATTGATTCAGTAATGGAAGTAAATGAAATTCAAAAAATGAGTTTAGTAAAGAAATTAAAATCTTATTTTGGAGATGATTTAAATGGTAAAAGATTTGCTTTATGGGGACTAGCTTTTAAACCTGAGACAGACGATATCAGAGAAGCGCCATCCTTATCTATTATCAAAGAATTAACAAATTCAGGAGCAGAAGTCATCTCTTATGATCCTGAGGCAATGGATAATGTTAGAGATTTAGTTGGAGATAAAATAAAGTATTCTAAAAATAGTCTAGAAGCTTTAGATAGTGTTGATGCATTATTAATTGCTACTGAATGGTCGGCATTTCGAAATCCAGATTTTAATTTAATGCACTCTTTAATGAAGAGTCCAATAATTTTCGATGGTAGAAATTTATATTCATTAGAATCTATGGAAGATAGAAAGTTTTATTATCAAAGTGTTGGTAGAAAAGTAATTAATAATTTAAATAAATGAAAAAAGTACTAATTACTGGAGCAGCTGGTTTTTTAGGATCTCACCTTTGTGAAAGATTTTTAAAAGAAGACTATTTAGTAATTGGAATGGATAATTTCATTACAGGATCCCAAAAAAACATTGATTTATTTACAAGCCATAAGAATTTCAAATTTATAGAACAGGACGTTTCTAAACATGTTCAAATTGAGGGAGATTTAGATTATATTCTTCATTTTGCTTCTCCAGCAAGCCCCATTGATTATTTAAAAATACCTATTCAAACTTTGAAAGTAGGTTCTTTAGGAACTCACAATCTTCTTGGTTTGGCAAAAGCAAAAAAAGCTACCATATTAGTTGCATCGACAAGTGAGGTATATGGTGATCCACTTGTACATCCACAAGATGAATCTTATTTTGGGAATGTCAATCCAATTGGGCCTAGAGGAGTTTACGACGAAGCTAAAAGATTTCAAGAAGCTATTACTATGGCATACCATAGATTTCATAAATTAGATACAAAGATTGTAAGAATTTTTAATACTTATGGCCCTAGAATGAGATTGAATGATGGAAGAGTTTTACCAGCATTTATTGGCCAATCATTAAGAGGAGAGGAGTTGTCTATTTTTGGAGATGGTTCTCAGACCAGATCTTTTTGCTATGTAGATGATTTAATTGAGGGTATATACAGGCTTTTACTAAGTAATTATAATTATCCAATTAATATTGGCAATCCTAATGAAATTACAATTAAAGATTTTGCCAATGAAATTATTAAATTATCAGGATCTTCTCAACAAGTCATATTTCAAGATTTGCCAGAAAATGATCCATTAAAAAGAAAACCAGACATAGCCTTGGCAAAGAAGATATTGGATTGGGAACCAAAAATTCAAAGAAATGAAGGTTTGAAATTTACTTATGATTACTTTTGTAGTCTATCAGACGAGGAACTAATGAAGAAAGACCACCAAAACTTTGAATCTTATAATAACTATTAATGAATTATTTCGCACATCCTACGGCAGTTATTGACGAAAATGTAAGCATTGGAGATAAGTCTAAAATTTGGCATTTTAGTCATGTTATGAACAATTCAACAATTGGACAAGCATGCAATATTGGACAGAATGTAGTAGTTTCCCCTTATGTTGAATTAGGAAATAATGTCAAAGTACAAAACAACGTATCAATTTATACTGGTGTTGAATGTGAAGACAATGTTTTCTTAGGTCCATCAATGGTTTTTACAAATATTCTAAATCCAAGAAGTGCAATTATAAGAAAAGATTCCTATGTAAAAACCTTAGTAAAGAAAGGAGCTTCAATTGGAGCAAATGCTACAATTATATGTGGAAATACCATTGGAGAATATGCTCTTATTGGAGCTGGAACTGTAGTCACTAAGCCGGTTAAGCCTTATGCATTAGTAGTTGGGAATCCTGGCAAACAAATAGGATGGGTAAGTGAATTTGGACATAGATTAGAGTTTGTTTCTGGGAAAGCTACATGTCCTGAATCATTGAAGTCTTACGAATTGAATAACAATTCAATAAAAGAGATTAAATAATGAAAAAAATCAAGTTTGGTATTATAGGTTTGGGTCATATTGGCAAAAGACATGCAGAGATGGTTCTAAGAAATGAAAATTGTGAACTCGCAGCTTTTTGTGATATTGTTCCAAAAGAAAATTTAGGCTTAGATTCTTACAATGCTCCTTATTACAACGATCATTTAAAAATGCTTAAGTCCCATAAGGATATAGATGTTGTTTGTATTTGTACTCCAAATGGCTCGCATTCAGAAATATCTATTTCTGTCTTGAAACTCGATAAACATGTAGTTATTGAAAAGCCTATTGGACTGACTGTAGCAAATTGTGAAAAAGTGATCTTTAATGCACTACAAAGAAATAAACAAGTATTTGCAGTTATGCAGAATAGATATTCTCCGCCAAGCGAATGGCTTAAGGAAGTCATTCAAACTAAAAAACTTGGGGATATATTTATGGTTCAGGTAAATTGTTTTTGGAATAGAGATGATAGATATTATAAAAAGGGTGGATGGAAAGGAACTCAAGAACAAGATGGAGGAACACTTTTTACTCAGTTTTCTCATTTTATAGATATTATGTATTGGCTTTTTGGAGATATAGAAAATATTCAAGGAAAATTCAATGATTTCACCCACCAAGAATCTACAGATTTTGAGGATTCAGGAATAGTTTCTTTTGATTTTACGGAAGGCGGAATGGGTTGTTTGAATTACTCTACCGCAGTTTGGAATTCAAATTTAGAAAGTAGTATGACTGTTATTGGTAGCAATGGTAGCATAAAGATTGGTGGACAATATATGAACGAAATTGAATATTGTAACATTAAAGATTATAAAATGCCCAATCTAGCACCTTCCAATCCTCCAAATGACTATGGACCTTACAAAGGAAGTGCAGCTAACCATCATTACATCATTCAAAATGTTGTAGAAACATTAAGGGGTGAAAATGTTGCTACAACCAATGTCTTAGAAGGATTAAAAGTAGTAGAAATAATAGAAAAAATATATAAACTTAGAGATAGTCAATAATGAAAATTTACGATAAATTAATTGCTAAAGAAGAAAAAATTGCTGTTGTTGGCTTGGGATATGTCGGACTTCCAATTGCAATTGAATTTGCTAAAATAACCAACGTAATAGGATTTGATATTAATCCTGATAGGGTTTCAATGATGAAAAATAAAATTGACCCAAGTAATGAGTTAATAGCTAGTGATTTTGACAACTGTTCAATTGAGTTCACTAATGCAATTGAGGATTTAAAAAATGCTAAGTTTTTTATAGTTGCAGTACCAACTCCAATTGATCAAAGTAAAGAACCCAATATTAAACCTTTACTCGCAGCAAGTGAGACAGTTGGAAAAGTCCTTAAAAAAGGAGATTATGTGGTGTATGAATCCACAGTATATCCAGGATGTACAGAGGAAGATTGTATACCAGTTTTGGAAAAATTTAGTGGTTTGAAATTTATAAAAGACTTCAAAGTTGGATATTCACCAGAAAGAATTAATCCAGGAGATAAGGTCCATACCCTATCAAGTATAATAAAAGTATCTTCAGGATGTGACCAAGAATCTTCAGAGGAAATTGCCAAGACCTATGAGTTGGTTGTTTCTGCAGGTGTTCACAGAGCATCCTCTATAAAAGTAGCCGAGGCTGCTAAAATTATTGAAAATACCCAAAGAGATGTAAACATTGCGTTGATTAACGAACTTTCTGTTATATTTAATAAGATGAATATAAATACCTATGAAGTTTTAGAAGCCGCTGGAACTAAGTGGAATTTTTTGAACTTTCAGCCAGGTCTTGTTGGTGGGCATTGTATAGGTGTAGATCCATATTATCTTACCCATAAAGCTAAGGAACTAGGATACCACGCTCAGATAATTAACTCTGGAAGAGCTGTAAACGATTCTATGGGTGCATATGTTGGTAGAACAGTAGCTAAAAAAGTTATAGCTGCAGGAACTCCAATGCAAGAAGCTCGTGTTTTAGTCATGGGAGCTACTTTTAAAGAAGATGTTTCAGATATTAGAAATTCTAAAGTAGTCGATGTTATTAATGAATTAAAATCTTTTTCATGTCATGTTGAGGTTGTTGATCCCCAAGCAAATTCTAATGAATTAATGGAAGAATATGGTTTTGATTTAGTTGATGAAATAAGTGGGATTTACCACTCTGTGATTGTTGCAGTAAATCATCAAGAATATACTCTTTTAGATGAAAATTACTTTGCATCTATTCTTTCTGATAAAGGAGTTTTAATTGATTTAAAAGGTGTTTTTAGAAATAAAATACAAAATCTTAATTATTGGACTTTATAATGGATTACAATCAAGTTATACTTATTACTGGAGGAGCTGGTTTTATTGGTTCGCATGTGATTAGAAAAATGCTTATTCAATATCCTGATTATTTAATAGTTAATCTAGATAAATTAACCTATGCTGGTAATTTAAATAACTTAAAGGATATTGAAAACAAACCAAACTATAAGTTTGAAAATATTGATATTAACAACGAGAAAGATATTCAAGATTTATTTGAAAAATATCTTTTTGATGGGGTTATTCATCTTGCTGCTGAGTCTCATGTAGATCGTTCTATTTCAAATCCTGGAGAATTTGTAAAAACCAACGTTGTTGGGACTCTAAATTTATTGAATGTTTGTAGAAAAAATTGGGTAAGTTTTGAAGATAAATGTTTTTATCATATTTCTACAGACGAGGTTTATGGTTCTTTGGGTGAAACAGGTTTTTTTCACGAGACTACATCTTACGACCCAAGAAGTCCTTACTCTGCATCTAAAGCAAGCTCAGACCACCTAGTCAGGGCATATGGTCATACCTACGGCTTACCAATAAAAATTTCTAATTGTAGTAATAACTATGGTTCACACCAGTTTCCGGAAAAATTAATTCCATTAATTATTAACAATATTCAAAATAATAAACCTCTTCCAATTTATGGAAAGGGAGAAAATGTTAGAGATTGGTTATGGGTTGAAGACCATGCAAATGCTATTGATTTAATTTTCCACAAAGGAAGAATAGGTGAAACTTACAATATAGGGGGGCATAATGAATGGACAAATATTGATTTGGTTAATCTGTTATGTGATATAATGGATAACAGACTGTCCAATCCTAATGGGGAGTCAAGAAAGCTTATAACCTATGTAAAAGACAGAGCTGGACACGATTTAAGATATGCAATTGATGCTTCAAAAATTCAAAAAGAATTAGGGTTTACCCCATCCTTGAAATTTGAAGAAGGGCTTACCAATACAGTTGATTGGTACTTGAATAACAAAAAATGGTTAGATAATGTTACAAGTGGTGCTTATCAAAACTATTACCATCAACATTATAATTAATGGGTTTATTTAGTCGAATTTTCTCCAAAAATGAAATAACAATTGAGCCTATTGATCTAAGCTTTTTAAAAAATGATATACATTCTCATTTAATACCTGGTATTGATGATGGTTCTCCTGATATGGAGACAACGATAATGCTGCTCAAAAAATTCATTGACTTAGGATATAAAAAAGTTATAACCACTCCACATATAATGAGTGATTATTATAAAAACACTCCACATATAATCCTTTCTGGATTAGATAAAGTTAAAGAAGAAATAAAAAAACAAAATCTAGCTATTGAAATTCAAGCAGCAGCAGAATACAATTTGGAACCCGAATTTGAAGACTTATTAGAGAAAAATAATTTATTAACATTTGGACCTAACAATTATCTTTTATTTGAACTCTCTTTTTTTGATGAGCCCCCTAGGTTAAATGATGTTATTTGGAATATGAGAGAAAAGGGCCTGTCTCCAGTTCTTGCTCATGTAGAACGTTATGCATACTGGCATAACGATTATGATAAAATTGAAGAAATGATTAATAGAGGTGTTAAACTTCAAGTTAATATTGGCTCAATAATTGGAGCATATGGTCCAGAAGTCAAAAACTTTGCGGAAAAACTTATAAAAGATCAAGTAATAGATTTTATTGGTAGTGATTGCCATCACGAACAGCATTTAGAGATGATTAATCATGCTTCTAGACTACCAATATTTCATTCACTTGTTCAGCAAGAACAAATATTAAATAAATCATTATAATATAGATGCACTAGAAGTTGGAATTGACCTATCAACTTTTTTAAATAATCCTTGTAAAACTTTTCCTGGACCTACTTCAATTATCTCAACATTTTTATTTTCTAAGATATTTTTCATTGACTGGGTCCATTTTACTGGAGCAGTTAGTTGGTCAATTAAATTAGTTTTAATTTGTTCTGAATCTATTACAGGTAGTCCAGTTACATTTTGATAAATCGGGCATATTGGATTACTAAATAAAGTATGGTCAATTGCATTTTTCAATTCGTTTTTTGCAGACTCCATTAGTGGTGAATGAAATGCTCCACCTACAGGTAATTTTATTGCTCTTCTTGCACCTGCAGCAGTTAGTTTTTCAATTGCTAAATCAATAGCATTCATATCTCCAGAAATTACAAGTTGGCCTGGGCAATTATAATTTGCAGGTACCACAATTCCATCAATAGAGCTACAAATATCTTCAACAATATTATCTTCTATACCTAAAATTGCTGCCATGGTTGATGGCCTTTCTTCGCAAGCTTTTTGCATTGCTAATGCTCTTTTATGTACCAGATTTAAACCATCTTCAAATGACAAGCATTTATTTGCAACTAATGCCGAAATCTCCCCTAGAGAATGACCAGCAACCATATCTGGCTTAAAACTCTCGCCAAGTGAAATAGCAAGAATTACAGAATGTAAAAATACAGCAGGCTGGGTAACTTTTGTTTGTTTTAGCTCATGTTCAGTGCCATTAAACATTATTTCTGAAATATTAAAACCTAAAATTTCATTGGACTGGTGAAATAAATTTTCTGCAGACTTATTGGATTCAAATAAATCTTTTCCCATTCCTGAAAATTGGGCTCCCTGACCAGGAAAAACATATGCTTTCATAATATTAATTAATCTCTATTTCCAAATAGTCGTAGCAACATTAAAAATAAATTGATAAAATCTAAGTATAATGTTAGTGCACCTAAAACCATCATTTTTTGAGCTGTTTCAGATCCTTGATCAATTTGATTTCCAATATTTTTAATTTTTTGAACATCGTAAGCAGTTAGTCCTGTGAAAACCAATACGCCAATAATTGAAATAATATAATCCATTAACGAACTTCCAATAAACATATTTACAATACTTGCTATTACAATACCTACAACTCCCATCATAAGTAGACTTCCCATTTTAGTTAAATCGGTTTTTGTTGTGTAACCAGTGAGAGCCATTATTCCAAAGGTCAATGAACTTATAAAAAATGTTGTTGCAATGGAGGAAGTAGAGTATATAGCAAAAATGGTACTTAAGCTTATGCCAGTAAGGGTTGAATAAAGAAGAAATATTCCCAGTAAAAATTTCACGCTGTATTTATTAAATCCAAACCCTATCATCATCACTAACCCTAATGGTGCCAGCATTGATATCCAACCAAAAGTTGTTAATCCACCATCGTAACTAATTATGTAATTTTTCATTTCTTCACTTGCAAACCATACAGCAGATATTCCTGAAATGATAAGTGCTGTGAACATCAATGAGAAAACATTTGCCACAAAACTGCTCGTCTTAGTTCTAGATTTTGTCTTGGTATAATTATTTATTTTTATTGATTCCATAATTTAAAACCTTTAAATTTAGTTAAAGTTGTTCTTTTAGTTTTAGCAAAAATGATTTTATTTTAACCATTTTGTCAAGTATTAATTTTTGGTTTTTTAATCCTGAAATATCTGATTTTAAAACATCCTTAGCTCCATTTAAAGTATAACCTCTTTCCTTTACTAAGTGATAAATTAAGTGACAATTTTTAACATCATCTTTGGTGAACTGACGATTTCCTTTATTGTTTTTTTTTGGTTTGAGTATTTCAAATTCCTTTTCCCAAAATCTCACTAATGATGTGTTGACATCTAACATTTTAGCTAATTCACCTATGCTATAATAGATCTTGGGGGATTTATCAATATCAAAATTAAGTAAATCCATTTTATAGAGATTGTGTTGGGCGAGAAGAAATCTCTATAACTTTATCGTATTCTTCAGGACTTAAATCGTTGAAAAAGAAATTAACTGGGTTAATTTGTCTTTTGTTTTTAAAAACTTCATAATGAAGATGCGGTCCGGTTGATTGTCCAGTATTTCCAACATAACCTATATGGTCTCCTCTTTTTACTTTTTGACCTTTTTTACATTTGAACTTACTACAATGTGCATATCTTGTTTTGTATCCATAACCATGATTTATTAAAATCGTCTTACCATATCCACCTGTCCAGCCAACTTTTTCAATAACACCATCGCCAGTTGCATATATTTCAGTTCCAATTGGAGCTGTGAAATCCATTCCTTTATGCATTTTAAGAATTTTATATATAGGATGCATTCTCATTCCAAATCCAGAAGCAATTCTAGTTAAATCTCGGTTGTTAATAGGTTGAATACTTGGTATTGCCTTGAGCATTTTTTGTTTTTCCTTGGTAATTTCAAAAACCTCATCAAAAGATTTGGATTGAGAAGAGAGTTTTTTCTCAATTAGTTCTAATTTTTGAACTATTTCGACTACCAATTCTCCGTACTCAATATTTTCATATTTTTTGAATTTGATTGGATTTCCTCCTGTACCTAATTTTCTTTTATGATCTGGATATGGGTCAGCTTCAAAAATAGCTCTGTAAATATTATCATCTTTATTTTGAATGTCATTAAGAACTTCAAGAATTAGGTTAAGATCTTTATTGAAAACAGATATTTCTTGTCTTAAACTTTGGTTTTCCTTTGCGGCTTCTTTTTGTATAAATGATTTGATATTATAAAATGAAAATGAAAGTATTAGAACTGAAATAACTACAGCTGCAATTAAATAATAAGAAAGTCTCTTAAACTTATCCCATACGGTTAAGTTTATTTTTTCATAATTAAGAGTATTTGGATTGTATTTGTAATTCGTATTTTTCAAATTATACTAAATTTACGCGAATTTAATCATTTTTATTTTAAGTTAAATACATCTTCTTAACCCAGTTTTGTTGAGAACAAATCAAAAACTAATATCATGAATTTTATTTATATCATTTTTACATTTTTATTACTTAGTTCGTTTTCTATAAAGCATTCCTATTCGAATTATAATACCCACTTTATAAAACTTAATCAAAATGACACCCTACAAAATAAGAAAGATACCATAAATTTAATTGCAGTTGGTGATATTATGATCGGCACCAATTTCCCAAATAAAAGCTATTTGCCTAATAATGATGGAGCAGATCTATTTAAGAACGTTGAAAGTTTTTTAAATAAAGGAGATATCACTTTTGGTAATTTGGAGGGAGTTATTGGCAATGGGGGAATTCCTAAATCTTGTAATAATCCAAAATATTGTTATACTTTCCGAATGCCAGAACATTATATTTCTAATTTTAAAAATGCAGGATTTGACTTGTTAAGTATCGCAAATAATCACGCGAATGATTTTGGTTTGGAAGGGAGAAAGAAAACTGCATCAGTTT
>CAJIYZ010000023.1 GCA_905181675.1 Bacteroidetes bacterium MED-G20 | reverse complement strand
GCACCAGCATCACTTGACCACCAAGCAGTACTAGCCGAATCAGGACCTACTCCTAAAGATCCTGCAGCAGGATTTAAACTCCATGAACCCTCAATTTGAGCTGAAAAGCTAATGGAAATAGATAATATTAATAAAGTGTATATTTTTTTCATATTAGTTTGTTAAGTATAATTAAAAATTAATGTCGTAAATCAAAAACTAATTTAATAATTTTTGTAAATAGTATTATATTAAAAAGTGTTTTTACAACATTAAGATAAGTTATTAGAATAAATATATTCTTACCATATGATAATATTATAGCTATAATAATAAATAAAATGCTTAGAAAAAATTTCATCAACGAAGAAAAATTATAAATAGTTGGCTACATTTATGAAAACACAATTTTAGAAATGATTAAATGTCAAAAGCACCTTTTTAGTTTAGATACGAGTGAATATTATCTGAATTGCGCATATAAAAGCCCACTTTTAAAAAATGGTGAATTATTAGCTATTCAAGCACTTAAAAAAGAAAGAAACCCTTCCTATCTAAAGCCTTTTGATTATTTTAATATTTCAGAAGAAATAAGAACAGAATTTTCAAAAATTATTAATTCAAATAAAGATGAGGTAGCTATCATACCATCCTCTTCATATGGGTTTGCCAATGTATTTAATAATCTTAAAATAAATGGCAACAAAGCAATTACAGTAGAAAATGAATTTCCAAGTGGTTACTTTTCCATAAAAAAATGGTGTTCTGAAAAAAATATACAATTAGAAACAATTAAAAGAAATAATTTAAGTGCTCAAGATTGGAATAAAAAAATTATAAACTCGATAGATTCTGATACAAGTGTGGTTATAATTTCATCTGTTCATTGGATGAATGGTACTAAATTTGATTTAAAAAAAATTGGGGAAAAATGTAAAAATAATAACACCTTTTTTATCGTAGATGGAACCCAGTCAGTTGGTGCATTGTCAATAGACGTTAAGGATTTTAAAATTGATGCTTTAATTTGTGCAGGATATAAATGGTTATTTGGTCCATACTCTATGGCCCTTGGCTACTACTCCTCAAAATTCAACGATGGTATTCCAATTGAAGAGTCATGGATGAATAGAACTAACGCTCAAGACTTTAGTAACCTAACAGAATATGATTCCAAATACAAACCAATGGCAGGAAGATACAATGTTGGGGAAACAACTAATTTTATTTTGTCACCTATAATGTTGAATGGTTTAAAGCAAATTAATAGCTGGGGAATTAATAATATAGAATCTTATTGTAAAAAACTATCTAAAATAGTAATTAGCGAACTTAGCCCCTTAGGAATAGCTTTTGAAAATGAGAATTATTTCACCTATCACCTTTTCTCCCTAGGACTACCAAAACATTTAAATCTGTTAACTTTTAAAAAAATCCTTGAAAAAAAGAAAATTAGAGTTTCAATAAGAGGAGCTAATCTAAGAGTTTCTATTAATGTTTTTAACGATGAAAGGGATATAGACAAACTAGTTGAAACAGTAAAAGAATTTATTTAGCTATTAATTTCATCCAACACCTTTTGGATAATTCCACAAGACTCTTCGATTTCTGGATAAGATATATTTAATGGTGGTGCAATTCTAAAACTCTCAGTACAAGAAAGAAACCAAAAGCTAAGGACACCATTTTCTTTACATCCTTCTACGACTTTTTGAACAGTAGCTGCATTTTTCATTTCAATTGCAAAAAATAATCCAAATCTTCTAATTTCTATAATTGAAGAATGATTTAAGAGTTTCTCAAAAAAAACTCCCTTCTCTTCTACTTCCGCAATTACATTCTCCTTTTGTAATACTTCTAAACTAGCAAGTGCTCCAGCACAAGATACCGGATGCCCGCCAAATGTGGTAATATGTCCAAGAGTGGGATTAACGGTAAAAAGAGACATTAATTTTTGACTAGTCACTAAGCCACCTATTGGCATTCCACCTCCAAAAGCTTTACCAATAGTCAATATATCAGGAACTATTCCAAAATGTTCAAAAGCAAAAAGTTTACCAGTTCTCCCCATTCCAGATTGGATTTCATCCATTATTAATAAAATACAATTTTCATCACAAATTTTTCTAAGTTTTAGTAAAAACTCTTTGGAAGCTATTCTGACACCTGCATCTCCCTGTATTGGTTCAATTATAACACATGCAACCTTGTGATCAATAAAATCTAAAGCATCAATGTCGTTAAAAGGCAGATGAAAGACATCAGGAAGAAGAGGTCTAAAAGCAAACTTTTTATTTTCATTTCCTGAAACACTTAAAGATCCGTGAGTTGAACCATGGTAAGCCCCTTTAAAAGAAACAATTCTTGATCTTTTAGTAGCCCTCTTAGCTAATTTTAATGCAGCTTCATTGGCTTCAGTTCCAGAATTAACAACATATAAACAGTTTAATGTTTTAGGAAGTAGCTTTATAAGTTCTTCAGCTAATCTATTTTGAATGCTCTGGCTGTATTCTCCAAAAACCATTACATGTAAATGCTTGTCTACCTGTTTTTTTATTTCATCAATTACATATGGATGTTGGTGTCCTAGATTTGAAACTGCTATACCTGCAATTAAATCAAAATATTTCTTTCCAGATTTATCATAAATAAAAACACCTTCTGCTCTATCTACTTCTATTCCAAAAGGAAAATTTGTGGTGTTTGCTAAAAATGGAGTATACATAGTATTAAAAATAGAATTCTAAAAATAATTTAAATTATAGAACCTATTGAGATAAATTGTAGATATATTATAAATTCGCATAAACTAAAAATAAATTACTATGTCCAAAGGTTTTTATCAAATGCCATATCCAGATAATGAATTGGTTAGAAATTATGAGCCTAATTCTACGGAATTAGAAAATCTAATCAATAAATATGAAAGCATGTATCATCAAAAACCTATTCATATTCCACTGTATATAGGATCTGAAGAAGTTAAAACTGACAATCATCTTCCTATCAATCCACCACACGACCACAAGCACAATTTAGGAAATTTTAGTGTTGGTGAAGCTTCACATGTTGAACAAGCTATAAACTGTGCAATGAATGCAAAAAGTGCATGGTCGAATTTACCTTGGGAAAGCAGAGCTACTATCTTTTTAAAAGCTGCAGATTTGCTTGCAGGACCATATAGAGATGAAATGAATGCAGCTACCATGTTGTGTCAGTCTAAAAATGTATTTCAAGCTGAAATTGATGCTTCTTGTGAGCTAATAGATTTTTTAAGATTTAATGTTGCTTATATGCAACAAATATATGCTGAGCAGCCAGAGTCTGCAGATGGAATTTTAAACAGACTTGAATATAGACCTTTGGAAGGTTTTGTCTTTGCCATTACTCCTTTTAATTTTACTGCAATAGCTGCAAATCTTTGTGCAGCACCTGCAATGATGGGTAATGTGATAGTTTGGAAACCAGCAGAAACACAAATGTATTCTGCACAAGTAATAATGAAGTTGTTTAAAGAAGCTGGATTGCCAGATGGGGTAATTAATATGGTTGTTGCAGATGGACCTACTGCTGGTGAAGTAGTATTTAATCACAAGGATTTTGCAGGTTTACATTTTACCGGATCTACTGCAGTTTTTAAAAACATTTGGAAAATTATTGGAAATAATATTGATAAGTATAGATCCTATCCAAGAATTGTGGGTGAGACTGGAGGAAAGGATTTTATAGTTGCTCATCCTTCTGCCAATCCATTAGCAGTTGCTACGGGCATCTCTAGAGGAGCTTTCGAATTTCAAGGACAAAAATGTTCTGCAGCCTCAAGAGTTTACTTACCTAAGTCCCTGTCTGAAAGTGTCTTAAGCAAGGTTATTGAAGATGTTAATTCATTTAAAATGGGTACAACAGGAGATCCTCAAAACTTTATCAATGCTGTTATTTCTGAAATATCATTTGATAAAATTTCGGAGTACATAGATTATGCAAAGAAGTCCAAAGATGCTGAAATTATTGTTGGAGGTAATTATGACAAGTCAAAAGGGTATTTTATTGAGCCCACAGTAATTAAAACTACTGATCCTAAATTCCGAACTATGAGTGAAGAAATATTTGGACCAGTTGTAACTGTGTATATTTATGAAGATAAAGACTTTAACGATGTTTTAGAGTTGGTTGACAATACTTCTGAATATGCATTGACGGGAGCTGTATATAGCCAAGACAGATACGCATTAGATATTGCCATGAAGAAATTAGAAAATTCCGCTGGTAATTTTTATATAAATGACAAACCTACAGGTGCAGTAGTTGGTCAACAACCATTTGGTGGCGCAAGAGGTTCAGGAACGAATGATAAAGCAGGATCTTACTTAAATCTATTAAGATGGGTTTCACCAAGAACAATTAAAGAGGCATTAGTCCCTGCTAAAGATTATAGATATCCATTTCTTGGATGAAAAACTTTAAAATAGAAGCGGTTATTTTTGACATGGATGGTTTAATAATAGATTCTGAACCATTATGGAAAATTGCAGAAATTGAAATTTTTAAAGAAGTTGGATTTGATTTCACTGTTGAAATGTGTGCAATGACAACAGGCATGAGAATTGATGAAGTAGTAGGTTTTTGGAGAAAAAAATTAAATTGGAAAAATTTCACAACCAATGAAATTGTCCATAAAATCCAAACAAAAATGATTCAACTTATTAAACAAAAGGGAAAGCTTTTACCAGGAGTTTATAGTGCATTGAATCTTTTAAAAAACAATAATATTTCAATAGCATTGGCTTCATCCTCCTCGATGTCACTAATAAATACAACTATAGAGACATTAGAAATAAGAAGTTTTTTCAATATTGTACATTCTGCAGAAAATGAGATAGCTGGCAAACCTAATCCAGCAGTTTTTTTATCCACAGCAAAAATGCTAGAGATTAACCCTGATAAATGCTTAGTATTGGAGGACTCAAAAGCTGGAATGAATGCAGGACTAAATGCAAATATGAGAACCATAGTAATTCCCGAAGTTGGTACTTCACCCCAATGGGCGAAAAAGGGTTTTAAATGTTTAAGAACTATGCTCGAATTTAATCTTGATTTACTTAATTAATAATTTTTTTAATATTATTTATTTCATTTTCCCAAGTATAGTTGGGTGTTCTTGTTTTTAATTCTATGATCTTTTGGTAGGTATTATTCAAAAAGCTTAGGTAATCATCGTTGATTCCAAATTTGGGTCTATGTGCTAAAGAAGATCTTATTTTTTGTATTTCAAGATTTAATTTTCGGGTTTCTTGTGAAAATATATTGTTAGATAATACCCGCCAAATAAATTCTTTCGCTTCTTGAGACGGATGAACCCAATCATTACTGTAAAATCTATAATCTCTTAGTTCATCAATCAAAATCTCATAACTAGGAAAATAACTTGCTTTTTTGGGAAATTCTTTACATAATTGATCAATAGCCAATAACAATATAGATTTATTTAAATTGTTTTCAATTAATCCATCCCTTATATGTCTTACTGGACTTACAGTAAATATCACTTTGTTATTTATCTTTTTTAATATCGTTTTCCAAGAATTAACCACTTCATTTATAGTAGCTCTTCTAGTATTGAAATTGGCACTTATATTCTTATGACAATTAGCTACTACTTCATTAGTTTCTTTAAGTTCATATAGTTTAGAAGTTCCAAATGTGACAAATAATGTAGAATTATTTTTAAAGGTCTTAAATGTATTTTCTTGTTCGCTATTTAATTTTTCTAAAAGTAATTCAGGATTATTATTGTAATATTTACCACTATGGTTCCAGCTTAAATAAACACCATTATTAGTAGTTAAATTTCTTTTTGAAAAAGGCTCATTATTTACTAGCATTTCTAAATTCTTAGCTAGAGATATAGGATTATAAATAGTTCCGTAGGGATTTAAAAAACCAAAACAATACTTTTTGAAAAAATGACTCATTTCAGATGAGAAACAAGAACCAATTAATAGAAATTGTTTAGAATGATTGTTTTTTTCAAATTTTGAAGTAAAATTAACTTCTGTTCTAAAATTTGGTGTTATACTCATATTTAAAAATAATATTTTAATAAACTAATTAAACATAATATTTAATAATGTTTAAAGATTGTGAATATCTAAAATACAATTATGTATAAAAAACACAATAACTGTAATTATATTTACTCAACATCTTAATTAAAATATGAAAACTACTGGAAAAATGCCAGATTTTGATAATTTATCAGATTTAGGCTTGAAAAATATTGGTACTGCACACTGGAACCTTTCTACTGAAAAACTTTCTAAAATAACAATTGCAAATAAGATGGGAGAAATCTCTTCATCTGGTGCTATTTCAGTAAAGACAGGGAAATTTACTGGCAGATCTCCAAAAGACAGATTTATTGTGAAAGATGACATCACAAATG
>CAJIYZ010000022.1 GCA_905181675.1 Bacteroidetes bacterium MED-G20 | reverse complement strand
ATTATCATCAAAGATATGGAGCAGACTTTACCTTGAATAAGAAAACCGATAAATTGAATTTGTCCATGTCATTAAGCTATTTACGAAACGACTTAGGTGGAAGAAGAGTAGGTGAGGTTTACACTGTAAAGAACGATACTACAAGATACTTAAACTCTGTT
Source organism: Bacteroidetes bacterium MED-G20 (assembly GCA_905181675.1). GTDB lineage: Bacteria > Bacteroidota > Bacteroidia > Flavobacteriales_D > Parvicellaceae > MED-G20. The sequence goes on along the minus strand of CAJIYZ010000022.1, from coordinate 19,055 downwards.
GGAGAAAGAAGTTTTGACAAGAGAAATATCAATGGAAGATTGGACTTTCAGTACGATATAGATTCCAGCAACCAAGTACATTTTGGTTTCTTCGCTGGAAAGAGAAAAAAAGATAGATTGGCAGACATTACTTACAATAATTATTCTCTTGAAAATTCAAATAGTTTACAGCTAAACCCCTTTCAATATTTTAACCATAATTTAAGAACTAGAACTGGAGATTTCGCTTTGGGAAGTTTGGATTATAACCATATTTTCAATAATAAATCGGTTATAAAAACCTCTTTTTTAATGGAGTATACTTTGTTGGGTGGGCCAACAACCAACCAAAATATTTCTTTGGATAAGCCTTTGGAAATTTACCAAGATGAATACAACACCAATGACAATCCACTTTTAGGGACTAGAATAAACATAGATTATTCAAATATAGAAACCAGGTTTGGTAATTTAGAATTTGGTTATCAGTTTAGAAATCTTACTCATAAAGGAGATTTTATTTATGAAAGAAAAAACCCTACAACCGAAATTTTTGAATTAATTCCAGAATTTTCAAGTGAAGTCAATTTACAAAGAACCATACATTCTACATACGCCATGGTTGTTGGTAGTAAAAGCAAGTGGAATTATAATTTCGGGATTAGAGTAGAACAAATGAGCCGAGAACTAGAACTAAAAGATAAATCTGGATTAATAGATTCTAGTTATTCTTACAATTTTTTAAAACCATTTCCGACAGCAATTATTTCTTATGATCTGAATTCAAAAAGTAAAATTAATTTTTCTTACAGCAAAAGAGTACAAAGAACTACTACTTTTAAGATGAACCCTTTTCCAGAAAGAGAGCATTCGGAGACTCTAGAGCAAGGCGATCCAAATTTGCTCCCAGAGTTTATAGACAATATTGAAATTGGTTATGACAATAATTTAAGTGAAAAGTTTTCTTTCTTTTCTAACTTTTTTTTTAGAAAAACAAATAATCTTATAAATAGAGTGAATACTGTTTACAACGATTCTATTCTTAACAGAATATATTCAAATGTTGGCAATTCTACACTTTATGGATTAGAGTTGGGGTTACAATTTAAACCCATAAAAAAATGGAGTAATTATTTTGGTGGAAACATATTCTATCAAGATATTAATGGGGAATTTGACAATCTTCCAGTGGAAACCAATGCATTGGTCTATTCGTTTAATTTTAATTCTACTTTTAAATTTAATTCTTCGAGTTCTATTCAGTTTGGCTTGAATTATTTATCAAAGAGAATTACAGCGCAAGGGGAAGACTCTAGATTTTATTTACCTAGTTTAACTGTTAAAAAATCTTTCCTAGATAATTCTTTGGTGATGAGTCTTCAGTGGTTAAATATGGATATGGGCTTAATAAATACTAATGAGCAAAGAATCACTACGTCAAAAGAAAACAGCTTTTTTACCACTACTAACTATGTTTACGAAGTAGATGTGTTTTTATTAAATGTTTCTTACAATTTTAATAGAAAAAAATCCAATGCTAACTTTATAAAAAGCGAGTTTGGAGAAAGAGAATTTTAAAAACCCAGAATAAATGCTTTTTCATTATTATTAAAAGTAGATAAAAGTATTATTGCTAGGGTCGTTTAAAGATATAAATAGTTCCGATGTGTCTGCACATAAATTGTATAAATTGGATATGTCAAAACAGAGTTCTTGCGCCAATACTGCTTCGCAATTGTCGTTGTTACTATTATGAGTTAAGTATAAAGGAACATGAACAGGAGGAGTTCCACAAAATAAAAATTCATGTACTAAATTAAAAATATGGTCTTCGCATCCACCACCATAACTAATATTAACTTGGAGAAAATCACCATAAATAAATGCTGTATCAATCAAATAAGCATCTATTAGATAGTTATTTAAGTCAACATTTTGAATTATAGCATGGCAGGAAGAATCGTAAATACAATGACCTACATCAGAGCCTGGAATTGAAATAGCCTTTGAATCATAATTTACTGCCATGGGGTCTGTACATCCAATCTCTTTTCCTTTGTTACAAGCTGTTATAAAAGCCAAAACACCTATTGAAAGTAAGATTTTTAAAACTAATAATTTTCTCATAAGAATATTTACTAATAACGTTCCATTTGCAAGAATGAAGGGGTTCTAATAAACCTGTTAATAATTTATATATAATATTAAAGAATCTATCTTAAATTGTTAGAGATTTGAATAAAGTATTTAAAAATCATGAAGAAATTCATTCTTTATATTTTATTATCCATAATACATCTTGGTGCTTATTCTCAAGTAATAAAATCGAATTCAAATATTTTTCTAAAATACATTAACAATATAATAAATGATACCAATGATTTAAGTGCTCCAAAGTTCATGAATTATCCCACTCTTGCTTTTTCACCAGAAACCAATTGGGAAATTGGATTGTCCAGCTTATACATCTACTCTGCAAATAGAGATTTAAAAAATAGACTTAGCGAAATAAAAGCTTTTACTTTTTACACACTAGAAAATCAATATGGTATTTGGTTAGATCATGCTCTTTATTCTGATGGAAATAAATGGTTTTTTTTTGGAAGGACTAGGTACCAATCTTTTCCATTATTGTATTATGGAATAGGTGCTGAATCTCCTCCAGAACACATAGCTAGAATTGATGGTAACTTCACCTATTTTAAAGAGAGATTTCTTAGAGAGGTATTTCCAAATTTTTATACTGGAATTGAATTTGATGTTCAAGTAATGAATAAGGTTTCTTATAAGAACTCATTGAATAATTTTTCAAAGCCAATAGGAGGAAATGGATCTACTAATATTGGTCTAGGCTGGGGATTCGTTTACAATAATATTCACAATGTGTTGAATCCCAGAAAAGGTATTTTTAGTGAATGGGCATTTTTAAATTATAATAGTGAAATTGGCAGCGATTACAATTTAACCACCTTTATTTCTGACAATAGGTTTTACATACCTATTAAAAATAACAATGTACTTGCATTTCAATTGCAAGGACAATTTACAAATGGAAATCCACCGTTTAATTTACTTTCTTTAATGGGAGGAGAAAGTTTAATGAGAGGTTATTATTTAGGTAGATATAGAGACAAACACTTATTGGCAGGTCAAGTTGAATACAGAATGCTTCCATTTTCTTTTTCCAAACGTTGGGGAGCAAGTTTATTTTTTGCTGCTGGAGAAGTTTTTAATTCTGAAAATAACTTTCAATTTAAAAACCTACTTCCAACCGGCGGGGCTGGTCTTCGTTTCTTGCTATTTCCCGAAAAAGATATTTATACTAGAATTGACTACGCTTTGACTAGAGAGGGAAGTGGTTTTTATTTTTTTATAGGGGAAGCCTTTTAAAAAAAGACAAAAAAAAGACCCTATAAATAGAGTCTATAAATTAGTTGTGTAAATAATAGGATTATCCAGCAACAATCTCAAAGGAGATTTTACCTTTAACGCTTTTATGTAAAACTATTTCTGCTTCAAATTTACCAACAGTCTTAAGGTTGTTGGAAGGAAGAGTAATATTTTTTCTTTCTACTTTAAAACCTGCTTTATCAAGAGAATCAGCAAGTTGAATATTAGAAATAGAACCAAATATCTTGCCATTTTCACCAACCTTAGCTGGTACTTCAAATGTCTTTTTAGTTAATTTTTCGAGAAGTTTAGTTGCTTCATCTTTTTGCTGGTTGTCTTTATGAGCTCTTTGTTTAAGAGTCTCGGCATGCATTTTTTTAACAGATTCAGTAGCTAAAGTTGCCAATCCTTTGGGGATTAAAAAATTTCTACCAAAACCATTTTTCACAACCACAAGTTCGTCTTTGCTTCCTAATCTATCTATATCTTTTTTTAATAAAACTTCCATGGTTATTATTTTAATTGGTCGGCTAAGTAAGGCAATATTGCAAGATGTCTTGCTCTCTTTACAGCTTGAGAAACTCTCTTCTGGTATTTTGCAGAAGTTCCGGTAATTCTTCTTGGTAATAATTTTCCTTGCTCGTTAATAAATTTCATTAAAAAATTAGGGTCTTTATAATCAATAAATTTTATTCCAGATTTTTTGAATCTACAATATTTATCTTTCTTTATCTCAATGTCTATTTGATTGAGGTATCTTATTTCTGAATTGTCAGCCATAGCTAGTGTTTTAAAAAATTAATAATTTAAGCAGTTTTGGAGAGTTTAACTCTTCTTTTTTCTGCATATTCGAAATGATCTTTATTCATCTTGGTTGTCAAAAATCGCATCACTCTCTCGTCTCTTTTGAGCTCAACTTCTAATTTTTGAACAACATCTCCTTCACCTTGGAATTCGATTAGGAAATAAAATGCTGTAGATTTTTTCTGAATTGGGTAGGCTAATTTTTTTAGACCCCAAGATTCATTGTTATTGATTTTAGCACCGCTATCTTTCAATAACTTTTTGAATTTATCTACTGCTTCCTTTGTCTGTTTATCAGACAAAACGGGAGTTAATATGAAAACAGTTTCGTAATGATTCATGTTAGTTATTTAAAATTTGGAATGCAAAGATATAAGATTACCTGAAAAATAAAATTATTTAATCAATAAAACCAAGTATAAATTTATTTAGAAATATTTTGTCTTTAAATCACTATTACTTTGAAGCTTATTTTATATTTGTTAAAAGATGTCCAATTCTAACTACACAGTATCCGCTTTAAAGTATAGACCCAACAGTTGGGATACAATTATTGGCCAAGATAATATTGCAACTACTCTTAAACAAGCTATTGAATCCAATCAATTAGCGCAAGCATATTTGTTTTGTGGACCAAGAGGAGTTGGTAAAACCTCTACTGCTAGATTGTTTGCAAAGGCCATCAATTTAAAGCACGATCCTAAATTAACAGATTTTACTTACAATATTTACGAATTGGATGCTGCTTCAAATAACCAAGTAGACGATATAAGAAATCTTAATGATCAGGTTAGAATTCCACCTCAAAGAGGAAATTACAAAGTCTATGTTATTGATGAGGTACATATGCTTTCTCAAAGTGCATTCAATGCATTTTTAAAAACCTTGGAGGAACCACCTGCTCATGCTATATTTATTTTGGCAACTACTGAGAAACATAAAATTATTCCTACCATTCTTTCAAGATGTCAAGTGTATGACTTTCACAGGATTTCTATTCCTGACATGGTACTTCACCTAGAAAATATTGCTAAGAAAGAAGGCGTTAAATCAGAACCTGAAGCACTACACGTAATTGCAGAAAAAGCAGATGGCGCTCTTAGAGATGCTCTTTCTTGTTTTGATTTAATGGTGAACTTCACCAACAGCAATATAACGTATAAAGAGGTTGTTAGAAATCTTAATATTCTAGATCATGATTACTACTTTAAATTTTCCGATTTTATTCAAAATAACTTAATTCATGATAGTTTATTACTCTTTAGTGAAATAATCTCTAAAGGTTTTGATGGCCGTTTATTCATAAATGGATTGGCTTCTCATTTCAGAAATTTAATGATAGCAAAGGATGAAAGAACTTTGAAAATTCTTGAATATACTAAAGACACGATTGAAAAGTTTAAAATCCAAGCTCAAGGATTTGATGCTGGATATTTAACAGATTTATTATCTCTAACCAATGAGGCAGATTCTATGTACAAGACTAGTCAAAATCAGCGACTTCTTGTAGAAATTTTAATTATGAAGCTCTGTTCATCCGGAGCAGAAAAAAAAAAGCTTAAATTCTTAGAAGCACCCATAATTGCTCCTGATTTTAAAGATTCAACTTTAAATTCTTCCAAAAAAGATCTTCAAAAACAGCCTGAAAAGGAAATCATTAAACATGTAGAAAAAGAGTCAAAACCAACTACTTTCGAGCCTGAAAAATCCGAAATTATCAGACCAAAAACCTCATTAAGTATAAAGAAAAGATCTGTTGCTGCTTCAATAACTGGAATTAGACAACAAATGCAAGAAGATTCGATCTCTAAAAAGGTAGATGGAGAGGTTGAAGTTTTGGCAACGTCTAAGTTTTCGCAAAAGGTTCTGGAAGAAAAATGGAATGAATTTGCTGAAATTAAAAAGAAGGAAGGCAAAATGGGACTCTACACCACTCTTACAAAGCAAAAACCCAAACTATTAGACGATTTTTTAATAAAATTTATCCTAGATAGTGAGGTACAGAAAATGGAATTCCAGACTCAGAATCAGTTACTTTTAGATTTTTTACGTGCTGAACTTAAAAATGGATATATTCAGCTAAGTTTAGAGCTTACAAAATCAGACAGTCCAAAGCTAACTCAGTTAACAAGTAGGGAAAGGTTTTTTCAAATGGCAGAAAAAAATCCAGACCTGCATGTTTTTAAAGAAAAATTTAATTTAGACCTAGAATTTTAATCAATTTTCTACTTAATGCTAAATCATTTTATATTTGCCCAATGATTTTACCAATTTTATCTTACGGTTCTCCAATTCTAAGAAAAGAATGTGAGGAATTTGAACAAGGCGAATCTCTTAAAAATATAGTAAACAATATGTTTGAAACAATGTATGCCGCAAGTGGAGTAGGTCTTGCAGGTCCTCAAGTAGGAATTTCTAAAAGAATTTTCACTGTGGATGCCTCGCCATTTGCTAAACCTGAAGAAGGAGAAGAAATAGATGAGGAATTAAAATACTTAGAAAATTTTAAAAAAGTATTTGTAAATCCTATTGTTGAACAAGAAACAGGCTCTGCTTGGCCATTTTCCGAAGGCTGTTTAAGTATCCCAGGAATAAGAGAAGATGTAGAACGAAAAGCGGTTATAAAAATCACTTACTTTGATGAAAACTGGAACTTTTTTGAAGAATCTTATCAAGGAATTGCAGCAAGAATTATCCAGCACGAATACGACCATATTGAAGGAATTCTTTTTACAGACCATTTGAATCCTTTGAAAAGAAGATTAATGAAAAGAAAATTAGAAGAGATTTCTAAAGGTAAAGTAGAGGTTGATTACAAAATGAAATTTTATAAAAAATGAAAAATATAATATTTATTCTAACTGTAGTCTTTTGTTTTTCTTGTGCTACTAAAGAAGAAAAAGTCCCAAACTATTATCAAGATCTTCAAGAACTTAGGGATATTAACGATCAACTAATAAAATCTAACCCAAAGGAAATTAGTGCCATTTATCAATTAGGGGTAAATATCAAAAACCAATCCTTGAATTTATATGTTAGATACAACAAGAACTTTACCCCAGAAGAAAATGAGTTCTTGTTGCAATGTGCCGCAACTGGTTCTGAAGCATCGCAAAAATATAAAGATGCTGTAGATTACTTTCTTAAAGCCCAAAGAAAGTTTCCTAAAAGTGACAATGCACCTATTTACTTACATAATAGAGCTAGAATATTAGACAATATTTTAATGGATAAAAATAATGCAAGATTGGCTTTTGAAGAATTGATTGAACTTTATCCAAATCATCCTCTTAGTGAGAATTCAATACTTTATCTCGACAATGCCTTTGGAAAGTCTAACGAGGAATTACTAAATATCCTCAATAGTAAAAACTAAATGTGGATTACCTCTCCATATGCAGCAGCAGCAGCTTCCATAATTGCTTCGCTCATAGTTGGGTGAGGATGTACTGTTTTAATTAGTTCCTGACCAGTAGTTTCTAGTTTTCTTAACGCTACTATTTCTGCAATCATTTCTGTAACATTTGCTCCAATCATATGAGCACCTAGCAATTCACCATACTTAGCATCAAAAATTAGTTTGACAAATCCATCGTTATGGCCTGCTGCACTAGCTTTTCCCGAAGCTGAGAATGGAAATTTTCCAATTTTTAATTCATGACCTGCTTCTTTGGCTACTTTTTCAGTCATACCAACAGAAGCAATTTCTGGGCTGCAATAAGTACATCCAGGAATATTATTGTAATCAATTGGTTCGGGATGATGACCAGCAATTTTCTCCACACATGTAATTCCTTCAGCAGAAGCAACGTGAGCTAGAGATTGACCTTGGACTACATCACCAATAGCGTAGTATCCAGGAATGTTGGTTTCATAAAAATCATTTACCACTATTTTTCCACCATCTACAACAACACCAGTTTCTTCTAAACCAATATTTTCAATATTTGGTTGAATACCTACAGCAGATAAAACCATGTCACATTCTATAATTTCTTCTCCTTTTGCTGTTTTGACTTTGACTTTACAGCCTTTGGAAGATTTTTCAACATTTTCTACAGACGAATTGGTCATAATACTAATGCCTTTTTTCTTGAAAGTTTTTTCTAATTGTTTAGATACATCAATATCCTCTACAGGAACAATATTTGGAAGATATTCTACAATTGTAACATCTACACCCATTGCATTATAAAAATATGCAAATTCAACTCCTATGGCTCCAGATCCTACGACGACCATTTTTTTAGGCATTTTTGGAAGAACCATTGCGTCTCTGTAACCAAGAATTTGTTTTTTGTCCTGTTCTAAGTTAGGAAGCTCTCTAGATCTAGCACCAGTGGCTATAACAATATGGTTTGCGCTATAAGTAGCTTTTTCTCCGTCTTTATCTGTTACCTCAATTTGTTTACCAGGCTGAATTTTCCCAGTTCCCATAATAACATCAATCTTGTTTTTTTTCATCAGAAATTTTACTCCTCCACTCATCTTCTCGGCAACATCTCTACTTCTTTTAACAACAGCATTAAAATCTGCTTTATGGCTAGATACTTTTATTCCATAATCTTCTGCATTGTTAATGTATTCGTAAACATTGGCACTTTTAAGTAATGCTTTGGTAGGAATACAGCCCCAATTTAAGCATACACCACCTAAAGATTCTTTTTCAACAACTGCTGTTTTTAAACCTAGTTGGGAGGCTCTTATAGCAGTTACATATCCACCAGGTCCACTTCCTAAAACAATTACGTCATAATTCATAGCTCAAAATTTAATTATTTATGCGAATTTATAAATTCTCTTCTTCAATTAGCTCAACAATTCAAATTGTTTAAAAAATCTTTAACAATCTCTGCCAATTTATATGCAGAATCTTCTTTGAATCTAAACCAAAGTTCTGGTTCTATAAGTTCTAATTCAGAAATAACCGGACGATTATTATTGTCAAAAATAATATCAACCCTTGCGTAAATAGGGATAGTTTTTAGACTTTTTATAGTTTTTTCTGCCAATTGAATTATTTCCAATGATGGGTTTATCTTTTCCACACTTCCTCCAAAATCGTCTTGCACCCTGAAATCTCCTTTTTTTGCTTTTTTCAGAACAGAGTGAGAATATTTGCCGCCAAAAAGCATAACTGCTATTTCTCCAGAGGATAAAATATTGTTCTGAAACTCCTGAACCATAAAATCCTCCATACTAGTTAATGAAAGCCATTTTTCTTGGAAATTTTTTATCTCGTCATTTTTTAAAAGATAAGTGTGTCTAGCAGCACCCGAAATAGTAGGCTTTATAACTATGTCTTTCCAATTTTTACTTTTTGAAATAGTTTCAAGGTTGAGATTGGTTTTTTTAGAAACAAAAACACTTTCTACAATTGGTAAATCTAATTTTTGCAGGTCTATTAAATAATGTTTGTCTAAGTTCCAATTTATTTGCTGGTAAGGATTTATTAAATAACATTGGTCCTTGACTAAATCTAGCCAATTTCTGAAGGTCGAAAATTGATCAAAATAGTCCCAAGTAGATCTAAATATTGCACTTTTTGTAGAAGACCAGTTGAAATTAGTATCATTCCAATCTTTTTTAATGGTTCTAAGATTTAATTTTTCGAGTCCCTCCATTACCAATCCATCTTCCTTTAAAACATTTTCTATGTAAGGATCTATTTTGCTAGGATTTACATATCTGGAATCTGTTAATAGAACAACATCAAATTCTTTCATAAGAGCAAATATAATTATTACACGATTTAAGCCCCATAATGTGTCATAAATTCTATTTTTGATAAATGAAATATGTTGTTAGTTACAAAGACCCAGAAAGACATTTTATAGATTTTAAGTTAATCGTTAATACCAAAGATTTAGCAAATCTTAAATTACAACTTCCTTCTTGGCGTCCTGGAAGATATGAGCTTGGGAATTTTGCTAAAAATATCAAAGATTTTAAAGCAGTAGATATAGATAATCAAAAATTGATTTTCTCGAAAAAAACAAAAGATTTATGGGAATTGGAATGCCAAAATGTCGATCAAGTAATGGTTTCTTACAGTTACTATGCATCTGAGCTTAATGCTGGATCCACCTTCTTAGATCAAAATCAACTTTATATTAACCCAGTAAACTGTATGTTCTACAATCCAAAAGATATAGATTTAGAATATAGAGTAGAATTTAAATTACCATCTGATTTTAAGATTCATACTTCGTTGGAAAATTTAGGTAATAATACTTTAAAAGCTTCTGATTTTGAACAGTTGGCAGATTCACCAATAATTGCAAGTAATTCTGCACAGTTCAAATCTGTTAAAATTAACAATATAAATTTCAGTTTTTGCTTTCAAGGTGAAGTGAAAGTCAATTGGGAAAAGATGCTCAACGATTTTACTTCATTTATAAATTATCAGATAAATCTATTTGGATCATTCCCTCATAAAAGTTTCCTATTTCTATTTCAAATAACTCCTTACAGCTCCTATCATGGAGTTGAACATCACCATTCTACCGTTATTTTATTGGGTCCATCTTACGATGTTTTTAAAAATTTATACAAAGAATTATTGGGGGTTTCTTCTCATGAGTTATACCATGTTTGGAATGTAAAAGGAATTAGACCTAGCGATATGTTTCCTTACGATTTTTCTAAAGAAAATTATACGGATATGGGTTATGTTACTGAAGGGGTAACTACTTACATGGGTGACAGAATACTTTTTGAAAGCGGAGTTTTCACCACCGAACAATATTTAAAAGAATTGGAGAAATTATTTCAAAGGCACTTTCATAGCGATGGTCGTAATCATTATTCTGTCTCAGAATCTAGTTGGGATACTTGGCTAGATGGGTATGTTCAGGGAATTCCAGGAAGAAAAGTTTCTATTTATGTAGAAGGTGCATTGACAGCTCTGATTTGCGATGCTATGATAAGAAAGGCTACAGGTCATAAAAAATCTTTGCACGATGTAATGAAAGCTATGTACTCTGGTTCTGATATTTTAACAAGTTACGATATGAATCTTTATAAAAGCACTTTAGAATCGATATCTGGAGTGAGTTTCACCTCAATTTTTAATAAAATTATTTATGGCAAAGAAGATTTTCAGACTTTTCTGGAAGATGCTCTCAAGGAGTTTGACTGGAATTTTTCTGTGATTAAATCCAAAAATATAAGTTGGCAACTAGGAATGAAGACTTATTTTAAAAATGGAAAATTAAAAGTTTTAAATATTCTAGAGAACAGTGCTGCATATAATTCCATAGTTGTTATTGAGGATGAAATACTGGCGGTTAACGATTTTAAAATTGACAATAATTTTGACCACTGGCTGAATTACTTTGAAAATGACAAAATTGTATTAAAAGTTAATAGAAATGGAAAAATATTAGATGTAAATATGAATTTGAGAAACGATAATCAGTACTTTAATTATAAACTATCTGAAAAATGAAAAATTTTGATGCTCTTAAATGGCTTTGTTTATTAAGTTTAATTGGTTTTATCTACTGCTTTGTTTTTGACTTAGGCTATTTTTTTCTTTTTTTTGATTCCTTAAATCTTAATGCTGAGAAGAACAATTTTTTAAACTTAATTGTAGAAAATCTAGATGAAAATGGTTTCAAGTTTGACAATTACCTAGCTTCGCAACTTAGAAGTTTGTATGCTTTAAGAATAGTATTTGATATTTTAGCAATGGTAGGGGTAACACTAATGTTTTTTAAAATTAAATTAGGATGGACTTTTTATTGGATTTTTCAAATAGCCTATGTTCTGGCTCCATTTATTTTTCTGAATTTTGACTTCCAACCTTCTTGGCCCTATTTAAGTGGAATTGCCATTGTTGTCTTCCCCCTTTTTAATAATATGATTCATTTGGTCTATGTACTTTTATTTATGTCTCAAAGAAGCCAACTCAAATAAAATCTGTTTTGAATATTAAAATTTAACTTTTTCTTGTAAATTAGAGTAGAAGCATTTTTATATGGAAGAAAATAACGAAATAGATTATGATCCTATTAAATCCGAAGCAGATAAAGTTTCCGTAAAACAAGCATTTGGTTCAATAACCAATTTTTTAAAAAAGTTATTTTCTATTTACGATGGTGTTGATAAGGAAAAAACTGTGGAGGATATTAGAAGTGACATTGAGTTCTCTTCTATAAATATTTGGATTCTAATTTGCTCTATAATTGTTGCTTCCATCGGTTTAATTAACAATTCTCCAGCGGTAATAATTGGAGCAATGTTAATATCCCCATTAATGGGTCCAATTAGAGGAATTGGGTATGCTTTGTCTGCCAACGATTTTAAAGCTCTAATTAAATCTTTAAAAAACTTTGGAATAATGGTTGCAGCAAGTGTTTTGGCATCCTATTTATTTTATCTAATAACTCCCATAAAGTCTGAGACATCTGAGCTGCTTAGCAGAACAAAACCCCATGTTTTAGATATTTTAATTGCCTTTTTTGGTGGATTAGCCGGAGTTATAGCAACAACAGTAAGAAACAAAGCAACAACAGTAACAGTAATTCCGGGTGTTGCTATAGCTACAGCTTTAATGCCTCCGTTATGTACAGTTGGATACGCAATGGCTGTTGGTAATTGGCCATATTTTATTGGTGCTTTTTACTTGTTTTTACTAAATAGTGTTTTCATATGCTTATCTACATTCATTGTTTTGAGATTGTTAAATTTTCCAAAGGTCAAGTTTGTCAATCCTAAAATTGAGAGAAAAGTAAAAATTTATGTTTTTACAGTCTTATTACTGATAGTGATTCCAAGTGTTTTTAAATTTTACCATATAATTCACGAGTCTATATTTATACAAAATGCAGAAAATTTTATAAAAAGTGAGATATCCATTAACCCCGAAATAGAGGTTTTGACCCAAGAGTTAAATTACGAAGATGAATTTTCAGAAATTATTTTAAATATCGGCGGTAAATACATTAACGATGAACAGGTCAAAAACTGGAAGTTGCAGCTCACCAATTATGAGATGGGAAATGTTAATTTAGAGATTCATAATTTACAATCAAAGGCTATAGATGAAGAAGAGTTGTTAAATAAAATATTGGTGGATAATGACAAGAAAATAATGTCTATTTCTGAAGAAAGGGATTTGTATAAATCTGAACTTCAAAGTATAATGAGAGATAATAATGCCTTAGATGAGTTGAATACAAGGATTCTAACCCATTTTCCTGCTATAAAATCTTTAAATTATGGTCAATCATTTACTGAATTAAATGGAATTAAGGATACCAATTTTGTGTTTGTAATTAAGTGGAACAACGATACTTTGAAAAATTTCCAAAAATCTTATGTTGAGAATTTCATAACTACGGAGTTAAATACTTTTTATTCTAACGATAATAAAGTTCTTATTTTTAACAAGTAGAAAATGGGAAAGTCTAAGAAAAATCGTGTAAATGTAGTTTACTCAACCAATCCTGATTTTGATTTTGAGGACCCTTCTGATGATGAACAAACCATTCCTTTTAATGAGCAAAAATTTTATGTTTCAATAGACAGGAAAAATAGAGGAGGTAAGTCAGTTACATTGGTTGAGGGCTTTGTTGGTAAAGATGAAGATGCAAAAGATTTAGCTAGGAAGTTAAAACAACTTTGTGGAGTTGGTGGCGGATTTAAAAATGCTGAAGTATATATTCAAGGGGATCAAAAAAACAAAATTGCATCTTTTCTTAAAAAGTTAGGAGCTTCAGTGAAGTTAAAGGGTGGTTAAGTTGATATTTCTTTTTTTTTATTTAATTTTGACTAAACGGTCAGTCAAAAATGTGCCCAAAAACAGTTGTTCAAAATAAAATTATTCGAGAAGAGAAGAAAGATCTTATCCTAAGAACTGCTTTAAAAGTTTTTGCCCAAGAAGGATACCATGCCAGTTCGGTTAACAAAATAGCGGATAAAGCAAATATCTCTAAAGGACTTATTTATAATTACTTCGAAAGCAAAGAAGACTTACTGAATAATATTGTTTCTAATATCATGGATAGGTATATGGAAAAATATCCTCCTATTGATTCTATTCCAAATGACAGTCATATTGAATATTTTATTGACCAATCATTTGAATTTATACTTGAAGATAAAGCTCGAGCTAAACTTTTATTTGCTTTGACAGCACAATCTATAGTTATGGATCTTATGACTAAAATAACGATGCAAAAAGCCGAACCATTTATGAACAATGTCATGAATTTTTTTGAAATTAAAAAATATGACGATCCAGAGGGGATGATGCATTATTTTTTTTCAACTTTAGAAGGGGTTCAATTACACGTAACTTTTAATCCCCTATACCCAATTGATAAAGTTAAAAAGATTCTAAAAAAACAATTCTTAAAATCATGAAGAAAATTTCTCTTATCATTTTACTATTTGGATGTTTAGATGTTTACACCCAGTCAGCAATAGAAATTATTCAAAAAGCAGATTCTAAAATGCGTGGAGCTTCTTCTTTTTCAGAAATGGCTATTACCATAGTTCGTCCAAAATGGCAAAAGACAATGACTATGAAAAGCTGGTCTCTAGGAACAGATTATTCAGTTTCTTTAGTGACTTCTCCGGCCAAAGAAAAGGGTTCGGTTTTTTTAAAGCGAAAGAATGAGGTTTGGAACTATTTACCCGCCTTAGAAAGAACTATTAAACTTCCACCATCTATGATGACCCAAAGTTTTATGGGAACGGATTTAACCAACGACGATTTGGTAAAACAATCTTCAATGGTAGTGGATTATACCCATAAAATTTTGTCAGAGGAAATCGTTGAAGGTTTGGATTGTTGGAAATTAGAATTAATTCCTAAAGAAGAAGCTACCGTAGTCTGGGGCAAATTAATTGTTTGGATTGACAAATCAGATTTTATGCAGCTAAAAATAGAGTTTTATGACGATGATGAAGAAATTGTGAACTTAATGAATGGGTATAATTTTAAAATGTTTGGCAATAAAAAACTTCCATCTAAAATCGAATTTATCCCTTTAGAAGATCAAGGTAATAAAACCATAATAGAGTATAAAATATGGGAATTTGACAAAGATATCCCCAGCAATTATTTCACTACTCAATATGTATCACGACTTAAATAAAATTAAATGTTAATTAAACTAGCTTGGCGAAATATATGGCGAAATAAAAAAAGGAGTTTAATTACCATAACTGCTATTGTAATTGCTGTTTTTTTAGCCATATGTATGAGATCACTTCAATTGGGAATGTATGACAACATGATTAAAAATGTGGTTGGATCTTATTCTGGTCATGTTCAAATTCATTCTAACGGATATTGGGAAGAACAAACTATTGATAACGCTTTTTTATACAACGATTCATTAATTAAAATTATAGAAAACAATACAAATGTTGAACATACTACCAAGCGAATTCAGAGTGGATGTTTATCCTCATTTGATGATTTATCAAAATTTGTTTTTGTTAATGGTATAGAGCCCCAAAAAGAGCAGTTGATGACTAACTGGAATAAAAGATTAATGGAAGGTGAATTATTAACTCCAAATTCCAGTTCAATCAATATTGGAAAAGGAATAGCAAAATATTATAATATAAAAGTTGGAGATACTTTAATTTTTGTGGGCCAAGGATATCATGGCATGCAAGCTGTTGGCGCATTTCCAGTTTGTGGTATTTTAGACATGAAGAATCCTAACTTGAATAATGTAAGCGTATTTATGTCACTTTCCACAGCTCAAGATTTTCTTTCTGCTAATGATTTAATGACACATTTGATAATAAATAAGAAAGAATATACAGATGAAGAAAGTATAGTTTCTTCTTTAAGTGAGAATTTTAAAGAGGAATATGAAATTATGACATGGCAAGAAATGATGCCAGAAATAGAGCAAGTGATTCAAGCCGATAGTGCAGGTGGTCTAGTCATGATTTTTATTTTATATATGATTATAACCTTTGGCATTTTTGGAACTGTACTAATGATGACTCAAGAGAGAAAGTATGAGTTTGGAGTGGTGGTCTCTATTGGAATGAGAAAAATAAAACTAATGATTGCAATGGTTTATGAAACCATTTTTCTAACATCTATTGGAGTTCTTTCAGGAATTATCTTGTCAAGACCTCTTGTACTATACTTTTACAATAATCCATTAGAATTTCCAGCAGAACAAGCCGAAATGATAGAAAATCAAGGGTTTGAAGCTGTAATTCCATTTATGAGTTCTTACGATATTCCAATTACCCATGGGTTAATTATATTCTTTATTTCCTTATTTATTTCCATCTATCCTGTAATTACAATTTATAATTTGAACCCTGTAAAAGCCATGAAAAGATAATATGAAAACTATAATTAAAATAGCTTGGAGAAATATTTGGAGAAATAAACTTAGGAGTTTAACTGTAATTACTTCTATGGTTTTAGGGTTGTTTTCAGGTTTGTTTGCTGTTTCTATGATGTTGGGTTTGAATGACCAAAGAATGGATAGTGCAGTAGATTCTTACCTTTCTCATATACAAATTCACCATCCTTCGTTTACTGAAAATTTTGATATAAAGCATACTATCCAAAACGTTGATTCCTTAGAAACGCTTTTAAATAGGGATATAAATATTAAAGCTTTTAGTTCTAGAACAATTATATCAGGTATGGCTTCAACAGCACATGGTTCGGCTGGAATTCGACTTATTGGAATAGATCCCATTTCGGAATCAAAAGTTACCAATGTTCACAAAAGCATGGTTAAAGGAACTTATTTTAATAGTGTTAAAAGTAAGCCTGCTCTAATAGGTGAAAAATTAGCGGAAAAATTACAATTAGACATAAAGAAGAAAATCTATCTAACTTTTGTAGATGAGACTGGTAGTCAGCAAAGAATAAAATTAAAAATTGAGGGTATTTTTAAAACTGCGAGTTCTCTATTTGATAGGACCAATATTTACATGAAACAGCAAGATCTTCAAAATATACTTATTGACAAATCATCTATTCATGAAATTGGTATTATTTGTCAAGATTTAAAATTGGTCAATGATATTTCTGAAGTTTTTAATGATGAATCTTCTGAAAATAAAGCAGAAACTTGGGCGCAAATTGCCCCTGAGTTAGGGTATGCTCAAGAAATGATGGGTAGTATCATCTATATTTTTATGGGTATCATTTTATTGGCATTGTCCTTTGGTATTATTAATACCATGCTAATGGCAGTATTGGAAAGAAAAAAAGAGCTAGGAATGCTGATGTCTGTTGGGCTCAATAAAAGAAAATTGTTTTTGATGGTTGTTTTTGAAACCCTATTTATTTCATTGGTTGCTGCTCCAATAGGCATATTTCTATCCTACACATTTATTTCTTACTTTGGAATTCATGGAATTGACCTTTCTTCTGTTGGAGAGGGATTAGAAGAATTGGGTATTGGAACAAGAGTTTTTACCAAATTATCTTTTAACGATTATATAAATATTACCATCTTAACTTTAGTTGTAACTTTTTTCTCTTCTTTAATTCCCGCAAGAAGAGCTCTCAAGTTGAACCCAGCTGAAGCAGTAAGATCCCTTTAAAATTTATAAATATGAACGTAATTGAAACAAATAACTTAATTAAAATTTACCAACAAGGGGACATTGAAGTTAAAGCGCTTAACGATGTTTCTATTAATTTTCAGCAAGGTGAATTTACAGCAATAGTTGGCCCTTCAGGATCTGGAAAAACTACATTTTTAAATTCTATAGGTGGATTAGATACACCAACTTCTGGTAAAGTGGTAATTAACAATGTAGATATTACCAATTTGAAATCTAATCAATTGATAGATTTTAGATTGCGCAACATAGGTTTTGTTTTTCAGGCATACAATTTAATTCCTGTCTTAACTGCTAAGGAAAATGTTGAATTTATAATGCTCATGCAAGGAGACTCTGCAAGCGAAAGAAAAAAAAGAGCAGAGGAACTGTTGAGTGCAGTCGGATTATCCGATCAAATAAATCGAAGACCTGGACAATTATCGGGAGGTCAGCAGCAAAGAGTAGCAGTTGCTAGAGCTTTGGCTTCTAAGCCTAAGTTTGTGTTAGCAGATGAACCAACAGCCAATTTAGATTCTACCTCTACATCCAATCTTTTAGATATTATGCATCGTTTAAATAAAGAAGAGAATATGACATTTATTTTCTCTACACATGATCAAAGAGTTATTGATAGAGCCCAAAGAATAATCACTTTAGAAGACGGGAAAATCCTCTCGGACAAAAAGCAATAAGATGAGAATATTTTCTTTCTGCTTTCTAGTATTATTTTTTATTTTTTCTATTTCTTCCCAAGAAAATAAAAAAAACAAATGGAAAGAAAAAGTAGAGGTTTCTGGTTTTGTGAAGTATATGAATACAACATCTGTTGTAGACTTAGACTCTCTAATTACAGATAACCTTTTACACAATAGAATAAGATTCAAAGCCTATTTAAGTAATAAAATAACGACAGTTGTTGAAATGAGAAATAGGATATTTTACGGTGAGGCAACACGCTTAAATCCCTATTTAGGTAAAGTATTAGAACAAGACAATGGTCAAGTAGATTTGTCTTTTGTTCCACTTGAAAGAAAATCTGTGGTCATACATTCTATTTTAGATAGAGCTTATATGAAATACAGTGAAGATAATTGGGAGCTTACTCTTGGAAGACAAAGAATTAATTGGGGGGTTAATTTGGCTTTTAATCCAAATGATTTATTTAATGCTTACAGTTTAGTAGATTTCGATTATCAAGAAAGACCGGGTGTGGATGCAGTTCGATTCCAATATTATGGAAAAGACATGTCTAGTTTTGAAGGAGCTGTTCAAATTGGAAATTCATTAGATAGTTCTGTGATAGCTGGATTATGGAAATTCAATAAATG
>CAJIYZ010000021.1 GCA_905181675.1 Bacteroidetes bacterium MED-G20 | reverse complement strand
TCGTGCCCAGTCGAGTGGGTATTTTTTCCAGAGTTATAATATGTCATTTACCGAGCCTTGGCTAGGTGGAAAGAAACCAAATTCATTTACTATATCTGCATTTCATTCTATGCAGTCTTACGATAGGAAATTTTTATTTGATTCTCTAGACACAGAAGGTAATAATGTAGAAAATCAATATAGAAGATTTATTAAAATCACTGGTATTTCAGTAGGATTAGGTAAAAGATTGAAATGGCCAGACGATTATTTTAGTGTGTATTATGAAGCTGGTTATCAGCATTATAAACTTAATAATTTCGGAAGTATATTTAGTTTCTCAGATGGTTTTGTAAATAACCCATATGTTCAGTGGAGAGTTTCAAGAAATAGTATTGACCAGCCATTGTATCCAAGAAGTGGTTCTTCTATAACATTGTCGCTTAAATCTAGTATTTATCCATATTCTAGGATTAATAATATAGAAGATCATAGCGCCTTATCGGATCAGGAAAAATATAAATTCTTACAATATAATAAGTTTAAATTCACTTCTTCTTGGTTTACTCCAATCTCAAAAAATAAGAAATTAGTTGTGAATGCTAGACTAGGGTTTGGTTTACTAAATGGATGGAATAAAGACTTGGGTGCACCACCTTTTGAACGATTTTATTTGGGAGGAAGTGGTCTTTCGGGATTTAGTTTAGATGGTAGAGAAATTATAGCTTTAAGAGGTTATGACGAACAAACTATTTCTTCAAACACTGGTGATAGATTGATAAGTAAATACACTCTAGAACTTAGGTACCCTGTGAGTTTAAACCCTTCTGCAACCGTCTATCTACTTAGTTTTCTTGAAGGGGGTAATTCTTGGAACGATTATAAAAAGTACAATCCATTTAAAGTCAAAAGATCTGCAGGTTTTGGGGTAAGAATATTCCTGCCTATGTTTGGGTTATTAGGTTTAGACTACGGATTTGGTTTTGATCCATTAGATCCAGGAGCTCAAGGAGAAGTAAACCACAACTCTCAAATTCAAGCAAAGGGCTACAGAGGGCAATTCCATTTTACAATTGGCATGAATATTGGAGAACTATAGTCTATGTTTATAAGACCTATTATATTATTTACATTTATTAGTCTATTGTCTTTAAAAAGTCATGGACAAAAATTTGCTTTTGTAGATTCTGAATATATTTTAGATCAAATGGAAGGATATCAAAAGGCACAAAAACAAATTGATGACTTGGCTTCTCAGTGGCAAAAAGAGCTTGATCAAAAAGTAATAATTATAGAGCAAAAAAGTAACGAATTAAAAAAGAACGAACTTTTGCTCCCTGAAGATACTAGAATAGAAAAGGAGTTAGAGATAACTACTCTTCAAGATGAATTAAGAACATATCAAACCAAAAAATTTGGAGTTGGCGGAGACCTTTTTAGAAAAAGAAAAGAACTAATCCAGCCAATTCAAAGAAAAGTGTTTAAGGCCATCCAATCTTTAGCGAAAGATAATAATTACGCTTTTGTTTTGGATAAAAGTAAAAACTCGAATATATTGTACGCAGATCCAAAGTATGACAAGAGTGATGCGATAATTAGAAAACTAAAAAAGTAAATAATGAAAAAAACCGTTAAATCAATTCTATTAACCTTATTAATTACATCAGTATTTAATGTTAATGCTCAAAAATTAGGACATATTGATATGCAACAAATCTCCCTCGATTTGCCAGCTTACAGTGAAGCCGAAGCAGAACTTCAAAGTATGACTGAAACGGCTCAGAAAGAGATTCAGCAATATGAGAAATTAACAAATGAAGAAATTGAAAAATACAAAAATGAGATGCAAAACCTGTCTGAAGATGCTAGATCTAGGCGTGAAGCTTTTTTAATGGAGCGTCAGCAAAATATTCAAAAGAAAGAATATGAATGGCAACAAAAAATTCAAACTACTCAGCAAGAACTCATGTCTAATATCCAATCAATTGTAATTGAGGCATCAAAAGCAGTTGCCAAAGAGGAAGGTTATTTATATGTTTTTGAAAAAGGGTCTCTTGTCTATGCTGGAGGTGATAATATCACTGATAAAGTAAGAAAGAAATTAGGAATTAATACTTCCAACTAATTTTAAAGGCTCTTTTAAGAGTCTTTTTTTTTGATTATTAATGAAAGGTCCAATTGGTATATTTGACTCAGGCTACGGAGGTTTAACAGTTCTTAAATCCATTCAAAATTCATTACCTAATTACGATTGTATCTATTTAGGAGATAATGCCAGAGCACCTTATGGAGCAAGATCTTTTGAAGTGATTAATCAATATACGTTAGAAGCAGTAGAGTATTTATTTAATCTAAACTGCCCAATTGTAATTTTAGCATGCAACACTTCTTCTGCAAAAGCTCTTAGAAATATTCAGAAAAATATTCTGCCAAATAAATTCCCCAACAAAAAGGTTTTAGGTGTTATAAGACCAACGACTGAAGAAGTAGGTCACTTTACAAAAACTGGTTATATCGGAATTATGGGTACAGCAGGAACTGTTGTTTCAAATAGCTACCCAATTGAGATTTCTAAATTATTCCCCAATCTTCAAGTTATTCAGCAAAGTTGTCCTATGTGGGTTCCACTAGTGGAGAACAATACTTTTTTAGAAGATGGAGGGCAATATTATATAAAAAAATACATAGACGAATTATTGGAAAAGGAACCAAGAATAGATACTGTGGTTTTGGCATGTACTCACTATCCAATTTTGAAAGAGTCTATAGAAAAAATTTTACCTAGCGGCGTTAAATTATTTGACCAAGGCGACTTGGTGGCTGATAAGCTAATTGAGTATTTTAAACGCCATTCGAGTATTGATAACCAAGTATCTAAAAAGGGAAACATTGAAATATTAACAACTGAAGAGAGTGAAAAGTTTGACGAACATTTGAATTTATTTTACAATTCAAATTATAGTTCTAAAACAGTTCAAATAGTTTAATCTTTATACCACTTAGAGTATTCTACATACTTATTTGCCAATTCTAAAAGCTGTTTTTTAAACTCACCTTCTTTCACTTTTTTTGCAGGGACACCTGCATATATTTCTCCAGATTTCACATGTGTTCCCATAGTTACTACCGCACCTGCAGCAATAATACTATCACTTTCAATAATGCAATTGTCAAGGACTATAGACCCCATTCCAATTAATACACGATTTTTAATTGTACAGCCATGAACAATGGCATTGTGTCCAATAGTTACTTGATTGCCAATGGTGGTAGGACTTTTTTTGTAAGTACAGTGAATAATTGCTCCGTCCTGAACATTGACTTCATTTCCCATTTTTATATAGTGAACATCGCCTCTTGTAACAGAGTTGAACCAAAAGCTACATCGGTCTCCGCAATTGATATCTCCAATAAGGGTTGCATTTTCCGAGATGTAACATTCTTTGCCAAGTTGGGGCTTTTTACCATTAATTTCTTTAATCAGTGGTTTCATATCGTCTAGGTTTATTAATTTAGTAGAAAATTATAAAAAATGAGCAGACCAGTCACCATTTATGCAGAAATGACCCCCAATCCCAACACTATGAAGTTTGTTGCAGACCATATGCTTATAAGTTCTGGTGAAATTGTAGAGTTTTTATCTCCCTCTGATGCAAAAGGGTATTCTACTCTTGCCGAGGCTTTGTTTAATTTTCCATTTGTAACAAGAATCTTCATTGCTCAAAATTTTGTAACTGTTTATAAGAACAATATGATAGAGTGGAGTGATGTTAGTCTGGAAATGAGAGACTTCATCAGAGAATGGTTAAGTGAAAACGAAGAAGCTGTTCAGAAAATACCTGAGCAATCGACTATAGAAGTTGTTTCAGATTCAAAGATAAAAACTACTAATATATCTCCAGTTATTAATACTGAAATGGATCAAAAAATAGTGGATTTAATTAATGAATATATTCAGCCCGCTGTGGAGCAAGATGGTGGAGCCATTCACTTTCAGTCTTTCAATGAAGAAAATGGACAAGTGACTGTAGTTTTAAAAGGTTCTTGTAGCGGCTGTCCATCTAGTACAGCAACTCTTAAAGGAGGTGTAGAGAATTTGCTTAAAACACACATTCCTGAAATTAGTGAAGTAGTTGCTTTGAATGGATAAACTAAACCCTTAATCCCATAACACAAATATCGTCTACTTGCTCAAGATTACCTTTCCAACCATGGAATTCTTCTTGAATTTTTACACTTTGTTCTTCAATAGTTAATTTGCTAATTTCTTTTAAAAAGGTTCTAAGCTTTTTGACCATATATTTTTTTCCTTTTGGCCCACCAAATTGATCTTGATACCCATCAGAATAAATATAAATCATGTCCCCTTTTTTTAATTTTATTTGGTGATTGGTAAAAGGTTTGTTATCAATCACTGATAATCCTACTGGTTGACTATTTCCTTTAATATTTTCTAATTCATCATTTGAAATATGTATTAGAGGATTATTTGCTCCAGCAAATTCTAAAGTTTTTTTCTTAAAATTTATTTTACAAAGAGACATGTCCATCCCATCTTTATTATTTGTTTTGGTAGCTCCATCGTTTAAAGATTCTATTATTTTAGTTCGCATATTTCCCAAAATTTCAGCAGGGTTTTCCAATTTATTTTCAATAATGTTTTCGTTGAGTAAAGATGTTCCTATCATGCTCATAAAAGCTCCAGGGACACCATGACCCGTGCAATCAGCTACACAGAAAAAAACGTCGTCTTTTGAGTTTTTATATGCCCAGTAATAATCACCAGAAACCACATCTTTTGGCAGGTAAAAAACAAAATTCTCTGGCATAATCTCCTTCATGTAAGACTTGGAAGTCATCAATGCATCTTGAATATTCTTTGCATAATTAATACTATCGGTAATTTCTTTATGAGTTTCTTCTAGATGACTTTTTTGTTTCTCTATATCTGATTTTTGATTTTCAATAATTTTATTTTGAGATTTTGTTTTTCTCCATGAACGCAGTACCAATACAAATAGTATTAAAAAAACAAAAAGGCTACACGATATATAAAATAAATTCTTTTCTTTTTTCTTGGTAACTTCTTTCTGGTAACTAATTTCTTTTTCATGCATTATATTACTACTTACAAGCAATATACTGTCACCAAGGTGTTGTAAAGACTGTTCTTTATTTCGTTGAGATTGTACATCGCCATCCAACTTCATAGATTTTTGGTAATAACGCAATGCTTTTTTAAACTCTCCATTCCCCTCATGCATTCTTGCAATTTTATTACATGTACTAGAAAGCAAATATATATCGTCTGTAGATAGTAAGTTGTCGTCTTCTAAGTCTTCAAGAATCTTACAACTAGCTGAATAAAAATTTAATGCCTTTTTATCTTTATCCATGAAGGAATAGTAAGATGCAGTCTTATCTAGAGCTTCAGATTTTTGCATTTTAAACCACTGTTTTAAATACGGATTTTCTTCTTTTTTTAAATGCTCAGTACAGATTTCACGCACCTCTTTTTGTAATTCTAAATCTTTATCTGGGTTAGTGGCAAATACTAAAGTACTCCACTGTTGCAATAATTTAATTTTAACAGTATCCACTCTAGATTTCTTAATTCTTCGTTTGATTAGCTCTATTTTTGTAGAAGCTCTTGTAACAACTTCTTGACTATGTATAAATAGCCCTGCAAAAAGAAAAATAAATACAAGATTGAAAATTTTTAAATTTCTCATTGATTTTGATTTATTTTTTTGACCATAGTTAAAATAGTTGCTATACCAACTGTTTCTCCAGTTTCATCGTATATGTCTACCAAAAATTTAACTATCCCTTTAGCAATATCTTCTTCGTCTTTTTTCTTCTGGTCAACTTTTTCTTTTACCGTAAACCTTACTCCAATTGTTGCGCCAGCATAGACTGGTTTGGTAAATCTACATTCATCAATTCCATAATTTAATAGTACCGGTCCTTTTGCAGGGTCTACAAAGAGTCCAGCTGCTTTGGATAACAAAAAATATCCGTGAGCTACTCTTTGTTCAAATATCGTCCCATCTAGAGAAGTTTCGTCCATGTGGGCATAAAAATTGTCTCCGCTCACATTGGCAAAATTTACTATGTCTGCAGTAGTGACTGTATGCTTGTGAGTAAATACTGTATCTCCAACATTCAGTTCTTCAAAATGCTTTCTGAAGACATGAGGATTGGACTCGGGTTGATTTCCACCAATTTGAAATTGCTCTGTAATTTTGGTTATTGTTTCTGGATGACCCTGAATTGCAGTTCTTTGTAAATAATGTTTTATTCCTCGAATTCCACCCATTTCTTCTCCGCCTCCTGCTCTTCCAGGTCCCCCATGTGCAAGCTGAGGCATTGGCGATCCATGACCAGTACTTTCCTTGGAACATCTAGAATTTAAAACCAATATTCTTCCGTTGGAGTGGGCGGTTTCTACCACAAATTCTTTTGCTAATTGGTCGTCATTGGTTACAATGGAGGTTACTAAAGACCCTTTTCCCATTTCTACCAATTCTACAGCTTCTTCCATGTTTTTGTAAGGAATCAAAGT
>CAJIYZ010000020.1 GCA_905181675.1 Bacteroidetes bacterium MED-G20 | reverse complement strand
TATTTGGCACAAACACGATAATGAGGATGAAATGTTTTTAGTATTAAAAGGAACTTTAAAAATAGAGTTCCGAGACAGAATCGAAACCATTAATAAAAATGAAATGATTATTGTTCCAAGGGGAATTGAACACAAGCCCATAGCCGAAAAAGAAGTCTCTATAATGCTTTTTGAGCCTGCGTCTACCATCAACACAGGTGAATTAGAAAATAAATTCACTAGAAAAAAATTAGAGTTTCTGTAATATGAAGCTACCACTCTATCAAATAGATGCTTTTACCAATAAAATTTTTGGAGGAAATCCTGCCTGTGTAGTTCCTCTAGAAAAATGGTTAAAAGACGATGTCTTATTAAAAATTGCTCAAGAAAATGCAGTAGCTGAAACCGCTTTTTTTATGAAAATGGGAAATAACTTTCACTTGAGGTGGTTTACTCCAGATATTGAAATGGATTTGTGTGGACACGCTACCCTAGCAACTGCCCATTGTATTATTTCGGAATTAAAACTTAGGAATGAAAAAGTGATTTTCGAAACTTTAAGTGGCAAACTATCTGTAGAATATAAAAATAGCCAATACATCTTAGAATTACCATCGAGAGATCCTGAATTAGCAGAACTACCGGAAATTATTAAAAAATCTTTAAATATTCAACCCATTGAAATTTTAAAATCTAGAGATTATGTATTGGTCTATAAAAGTCAAAAAGATATTGAAAATATTAAAATTGACAGACAAATTTTTGATGAAATAAATATAAACCCTGGTGGAGTTATTGTTACTTCTATAGGTGAAAATTGTGATTTTGTATCTCGTTTTTTTACACCCCAAGCTACTATTTTAGAAGACCCTGTAACAGGATCGGCCCATTGTAGTTTAACTCCCTATTGGGCAAAAAAACTTAAGAAAAATACTTTAGTTGCTCAACAACTTTCTAAAAGAAAAGGAGAATTATTGTGTGAATTAAAAGAGGATAGAGTTGAAATAAGCGGAAAAGCAATAACTTATCTTAAGGGAGATATATTCCTGTAAATCAAATATTTAAATTCATTACCACTCACTATTGGTTAAACAATCGTCTAATAATTAAATAAATAGTTTAAAATTTGAATGTGAATAAGATAACAACGTTAATCGTACTAATTTTAGTAACTCTATTTGTAAAATCTCAAAACTGTAGTGACTTAAGAGTAATTCTAACTCAAAATTCGTTTACAGAAGTTAATTTAAGTACTAATTACGACAGTTTAGTAAATTCTAGTCCCAACATAACTCCTAGCGGAACTTCGACCGATCCAGTATACGACTGGAGAGCTTATCCTCCAGGAAATCATAATTGGTCTGGAAATTCTCATACTTGGCAAAGTACCATAGACAACCCTACCTATAGCGTTACATTTAATGATCACTATTTGTTTTTTATATTATCACTTTCAATGGGAGATACTGCTACATCTCCAAATCCAGTAAATATTTGTATGCTGCCTTTTTGCATTGCTAGAGACAGTACAAACCCATCCTTTTGGAATCTATCCATGCTTAACAGCGTTAGTAACGGTATTTCAAACTTTGAATCTAAAAACAGAACCTTGTTGAAAGTTTACAATCTTGCTGGACAAATAGTAGATCCTAAAGAAGTTAATCAAGAAATAGTTATATATAAATATACAGATGGTTCAACGGAGAAGAAATTTATAAATAAATAATTTTATTCTCTTACCTAACCCCCTACTTTTTTAAAATTCTTTCGTTTATATTGATGAAGATTCGAAATAACTAAGAATCAATTTTAAACAATAATTATTAAAAAAAATGATGAAAAAATTACTTTTAACAACAATGACCACATTGACCATCTTGTTTTTTCAAGGACAATCAACTCCTTGCGATTCTTTAACAATCACAGGATCTCACTACCAATTGTCAATTACAGCAAACAATCTTAATACCTTTGTTTATTACTGGGAGACCACAGGTTCAGACGGAACTATTTTAGAGCAAGATTCTAGTATGGGTATTACTCATAGTATATATAATTTCAACATGACTACTGGCCAAGCTTATGATACATTATCGACTTGCATCACTACTCCGGGAGGTTTTTGTTGTGCTATAATTGTTTGGGATGGAACTAACTGGATCAATTCTTCAGGATCAAATCCTCCAGCTCCAGCTAATTGTAATGCAAACTTTTATTCGTGGCAAAACTTTGATAGTATTAATAATGTATTTACAACAGACATCTACTGTGTAGAAAATTCTTCTGGAGGGTCAGGACCATTTTCATATAACTGGGTTTTTGGCGATGGTAACACTTCCAATATTCAATATCCTACACATGTATATAACCAAGTTGGTGACTATAATCTATGTCTAACCTATACAGACGCTAATGGTTGCAGTAGTAACTTTTGTGATACAATATCTATTGTTTTTAAGTCCATACAATACACCCTTAACGTAATTGATGAAAGTCAAATAAACACACTTGATGTTAAGAATTCAGATATTGTAAACTATTCTAAAGTTTATCCTAATCCTGTCAATGCAACTTCTTATTTAGAATATAATAGCTCTAAAGATTCTTATATCAATATAAGCTATATGGATTTCACTGGAAAGATTATTAAAAACCAAAAAGTGAGGGTAAGTAGTGGGTTAAATAATGTAAAAATACTAACCCAAGAACTAACTAGCGGTATATATTTTCTAAAAGTCAATGATGGTAAACATGTAGAATCTATAACTTTTGTAAAATGATTTAATTAGTTAACTTGTTAAAAAAATTATAATCTGGAGTTCTATTAGGACTTCAGATTTTTATCATTATTATTTTTGGAATTAGATAATTCATTTATTAAAAAATTAATCCAGCAAGATAGAAGGGCTCAACTAGAACTATATAAAAAAAGTTTTGGCATTCTAATGAGCGTAGCCTACAGATATAAAAACAACGAAGAAGATGCAAAGGCACTTTCCATCACCTCTTTTTTAAAAGTATTAACTAATATAGAATCTTATAAACCCAACATACCCTTTAATGCATGGATAAGAAGAATAGCGATTAACACTGCAATTGATGATTTTAGAAAAAATTCAAAACATAATTTAATAGAGTACAGCGATGAAATTTCTACCAATCAGAACTACACTTTAAATGAATATGATTTAGAAATAAAAGCAGAAGAGTTAAATAACATGATTTTAAACCTACCAAAAGCTACCAAATTAGTTTTTAACCTTTTTGCCATAGATGGATACTCTCATAAAGAAATAGCACAGCAACTTAACATATCTGTCAACACATCAAAATGGCATGTTAAAGAAGCAAGAAAGAAATTAAAAGAACAAATATTAAAAAAACAGGTTCTAATTGGAAACTAACGGTAAAAATATTGACGATATTTTCAAGAGTAATCTTGAAAATAGGGACTTTAAAATAGATGACAACCATTTAGAAGACCTTAACAATCAGTTGAATAACCTGGGTGGAAGCAATAATATTGATGATTTATTTAAAAGAAAACTAAATAAAAGAGAGTTTAATCTAGATAAAAATCATTTAAGTAATCTTGAGCGTCAGCTGAATCAACTAAGAAGAGTTAAATTAAAATATTGGTACAGAGCTGCAGCCGTTTTATTGTTTTTATTAACCTCTGGTCTACTTTATTTCAACAACTATGACAATCCTTCAAAAGCTGTAACCAATAATGAAAAAATTAATATTAATAATCAAATTTCAAAGAGGAATTTAAAGCCCGAAAATTTAGAAATAAAGAATAAACCAGATTTAGAAAATGGGGTAGAAAAAAACATAAAAAAAGAAGTTTCAAAATCTAAAGAGAAACAAAATAATACTTTAAAAACTACAAATAGCAATATTAAATCTGTTAAAAAACAAGTTGTGAAACCAGTTTCTATAAATAGCTATTTTTCAAAGAAAATCTTACCAACTCTACCAATTAGATCTAATAAAACCAAAGAATTAACGGAAACAAATAATTTTATTGAAATAGCAGAAAATAGCGAAGAGATCTTAACAACTAATTCCGAGAACAATCTTACTGAAAATAAGGGAAATGAAATCATTAATAACTTAACTCCAGATACTATTTTAAATGGATTTAATAATTCTATAGTTACTGATTCTATTAATGCTTTTCAAATATTAAATGACTCTACCCTACTGATAAAAGACTCTTCAGAGAGTGAAATTTTCTTGAAAAAAGATTCTATTTTGGAGGTGTTTCCACAAACCATATTAGACTCAGCTGTAACAGACTCTATTTTAGAAAATCCTGATTCTGTAAAGTTAGAAATGGAAGAATTGTTTGACTCATTAAAAATTGATAATAAATTAAGTATTTCATTTTCTATTGGATCTAACTACAATATGAAACAAACTTCCATTCTAGATCCAAGCCAAGGAATTGCACCTAATCCTAGGTATTCTCAAACTTTAGAAAATTGCATTTTCAATTTACCGGCCGATTTAAGAATACGTTATAAATTAAATAAGTCGTTGTCCATTTCAACAGGTATTAGCACTAATAGCTTTGGTGAGAAAATTGATTATAACCATATTCATGAAATTTACATGGTTTACGATTCTAATTTTATCGATACAGTTTGTGATATTGGAACTTTTCAAATTCCTTATTTTAATTCGATCACCAACCAAATGGACACCTCAACTTACAACGTTATAATGGATACTTCCTATTGGGAAAATGAAAACTATGAAGAATCTAATATTAATAATTTTAACGTTCAAAACAGGTATACCTACTTAAACGTTCCATTTATGATTGGCTATGAATTTAAAATTAACAAATTAAATATTGTAATAAGAGCTGGTGGTGCAGTAGGATTTAGAATTAATAATTCATTAGGAATGTATTACAACACCAATATTCAAAGTCTACATGGATATGAAATGAGAAAAACCATTTTCAACTTAACTACTACAGCTTCCATCGGATATCAATTCAACAAAATAGAAATCTTTGTAGAGCCCAAGTATTGGATTAATTTAACCAACACCATGAGCATTAATGAATTAAACCATAAGTACCACTTGTTCGGTGCAAACATTGGTTTGGCATGGAGATTGTAATTTACAAATGTCAAACGCAAGTAAATGAAAAAATTTAATAGCATACTTTTTATTTTATTTTCTGTAGCTAGTTTAAATGCTCAAAAGAATATTAAAAGTGTAGAAAAATCTATTTTATCT
>CAJIYZ010000019.1 GCA_905181675.1 Bacteroidetes bacterium MED-G20 | reverse complement strand
TGTCAAAGTTGATTATTATGGTTCTCCAACCCCCTTATCTCAAATTGGAAATGTAAGTACTTTAGATTCTAGAACACTAACTATCCAACCATGGGAAAAACCTATGTTAGATGAAATTACTAAAGCTGTTATCAACGCTAATTTAGGTTTAAATCCCCAGAATAATGGAGAAGTTATTATCATAGCCGTTCCTGTTCTGACTGAGGAGCGAAGAATGGATCTTGTTAAAAAAGCTAAATCTGAAGGTGAAAATGCGAAAGTTAGCATAAGATCTCAAAGAAAAGATGCCAATGACATGATTAAAAGCTTGAAGGAAGAAGGACTTAGTGAGGACGGCATTAAAGATTCTGAAGATTTCATTCAAAAACTAACAGACTCTTTCACTAAAAAAGTAGATGAATTAGTTGCTATTAAAGATGTAGACATTATGAAAGTCTAAATTCTTATGATACTTTTATCCTTGATAATTAGGATTTTATCAAAAATATCTAGAGTTTTACAACAATTAATTTGCAAATTATAAATATTTAAACCAATTATTATGAAAAAGTTTTGGATTTTACCTGTTACTGCATTGATGATATCTTGCGGTGCTGCTACAGAAGAAGCTCCTGCTGCAGCTCCAGTTGAAGAAGTTGTTGCTCCAGTTGAAGAAGTTGCTCCGGTTGCTGATTCAACAATGGAAGAGGTTGCTCCGGTTGCTGATTCAACAATGGAAGAAGCTGCTGCTGACTCTACAATGGAAGAAGCTCAGGCTGAAGAAGTTCCAGTTGAAGAAGCTCACGATGGTCACGATCACTAAAATTCTGTTTTGAATTTATTTAAAGCCCTTTATAGGGCTTTTTTTATGCCCATACTTTTGATCCTTCAGAACAATTCTGACATATTTCTATCTGCTTTCTATCAGAAAATATTTGTTTTCGAAAATCATTGTATTTTTTACTTAGCCAGACTTTTTCGAATTTTTCGTTTTCTAAATTTCCAAGAGTGTTTGCAGCATCTTTATCAAAACAACAAGGAACAATTCCACCTTTTGAGGTTACCACTGCACTGCTCCACATTCGCCAGCAATGATTAGAAAATTTATTTTTAAGGATATACTTTCCACTTTTTATTTTCGTGTATCTAGAATATTTTTCATTATCTGGAATTAGTTCATTTCCATTTTCATAATTGTAGAACTGAGCAGTTTTTAAACGTAGTTCATTAACTCCAAGTTCGCTTGCTAGACTTTTCATCTCTTCAATTAAATGCTCGTTAGTTTTAACCACTAAAAATTGAAAAATCACGTGAGGATACTGACTGTTTAATTCCTTTTTCCATTTTAAAATATTTTTTGTGCCATCAATTACTCTTTTATATTTTCCATTTTTACGATATACTTGATAAGTCTCTTGGCTATTACCATCAATAGATATAATTAACCTCTTTAACCCAGATTGAATAGTTTTTTTGCAATTTTCATCATTTAAGAAATGACCATTAGTAGATGTCGAACAAAATATTTTTTTTGAATTTGCATATTTTACAAAATCAAAAAAGTTTTTATTAATGTATGGTTCTCCTTGGAAGTAATAATTTATATAAGTTAACTTTCCTGCAAGCTCATCAATTATTTTTTTATTTAAAGAAATTGAAAGATTGCCTGTTTTTCTAGTGAATTGTTTTAATCCACTTGGACATTCTGGACAACCCAAGTTACAAGATGTAGTTGGTTCTATACTTAAAGCAAATGGAAGTCCTGAAATCAAAGATTTTTTTAAACCCCTTGAAATAATAAAACTCATATAAAGCCTAAAAACATTTACTGCTTTTTTTACAGTAAAGAACTTAAATAAAGCTATTAATTCAGATTTATGCATTTATATTATAAAATTAGTAAAATCCTTTATTCTAATAGTCTTTAACTTCTCTATTAATTAATAACTTAGCATATGATTAATGTAAATTAGTTTAAAATGTGGAAGAATATTTCTAGAATTATTCTTAATAACAGAATTTTAATTGTTTTTTTAATTTTAGTTCTAACTATCTTTTTTGGTTTTTTCGCCACCAAAATTAGGTTGCAGTACCAAATAAATAAGCTTCTTCCCGACAACGATTCTACTTTTATTGCCTACCAGAATTTCAAATCAAATTTCGGTCAAGATGGTCTAATGTTGGTTATTGCAACCACAGAACCAAACTTTTACTCTGAAAAAAAATTTAATGCTTGGTTAGAAATGGCCGATAGTATAGGTAATGTTAGAGTTTTAGTAAAAGAAAATGACACTAGTTACTATAAAAACGCTATTGATTCTATTTTTTCCGAAGGACATTTATACAACATAATAAAAGATAAAAAGAAAAGTAAATTCAATCTAGTTCAGATAATTGATAATTACCCTTTATCTCAAGAAAAAATTGATAGTATTTCTAACGTTATTAGCAACCTTAGTTTCTACGAAAATATTGTCTATAAGAACTCTAGTGATCTCCATTTAATGATGCTGTTCTTAAATAAGGATGTTTTTAATTCTAAATCCAGAGGATCCTTAATTACTGAAATTAATGAGATTGCAATGTCTTACGATCACTTATTTGAAAATTGGAGATTTTCTGGTCTCCCATATATAAGATCTTACGTCATGACAATAATTAAATCGGAGCTAAAAATATTTGTTCTTCTAGCTCTGTTAGTTACTTCAATACTACTTTTTGTATTTTTTAAATCATTTAAAGTGGTTGTTATTTCATTAATTGTTGTTTTAGTAGGTGTTGTTTGGTCCATGGGAGTTATAGGGATTTTCGGTTATGAATTAACCTCTCTTATGGCTTTGATTCCTCCGCTAATAATTGTTATTGGTATACCAAATTGTATTTATTTAATTAATAAATACCAACAGGAATTTAAGAACCATGGTGATAAGCTTTCTGCTTTGGATAAAATTATTCAGAAAGTTGGGAATGCTACTTTTTTAACCAATGCAACTACTGCATTAGGCTTTGGAACATTTGTTTTTACAAATTCTTCAATTATGATTGAATTTGGATTGGTGTCATTTATTAATATACTCTGTATGTTTATAATAAGTATATGTCTAGTCCCAATTATTTATAGTTTTTTACCTCCTCCTAAAGAAAAGCATACTAAACATCTAGACAGAAAATGGATTTTTAGTTTTGTAAATACTTTGGTTATTTTTTCTAAAAACTATAGAAAGCAGGTTTATATAGCTACAATTATTTTGTTGTTTTTTGGAGCTTACGGAGTGAGTCTAATGCATGTTACAGGAAATTTTACAGATGATTTTCCTAAAAAAGGACCAATTGTAAAAGACCTGAAGTTTTTTGAAAAAGAGCTCAATGGAGTTCTTCCTTTTGAAATAGTACTTACCTATAAAGATACTATATACAAAAGCTTTTCAAATATTGCAAAAATTCAAAAACTACAAGAGTCTTTGAAATCAGAAAAATATCTTTCTAAGTCTTTATCAATTGTAGATGCTATGAAGTTCATTTCTCAATCTTATTCTAATGGTAAAAAGTCTAAATACGATTTAAACTTTAGTAAGTCAAAAGACCAAAAATATTTTTCTCGTATAATAAAGTCAAAGTATTTTAAAAATACTTTTGTTAACTCCAAAACAGATAATAGCAATGGATTTGTAGGTAGTTTTCTTGACTCAACCCATTTAACCACAAGGATTACTTTGCAAATTGCAGATATTGGTACTGCGGCAATGGATAGTTTAATCGAAAGAATAAATTACAGAATAGATAGTATCATCAACCCAGAACAGATTCTTTACCATCAGGCTTTGAAAGAAGGTACAGTTAATGAATTTTATTCTTCCAATCAAATTATAAAATACAGAGTAAAACAAATTTTGACTAATGGAGATTTGGATTTAAGTAATGAATTTCCTAAAAGAAATTCTATAGTAGAAAAACTATATGGCAAGAAGGAGTTTGACGATGCTGTTAAGCAATCTGTAGGATCTTTAAATGTAAAGTCTGATATAACTGGTTCAGGTGTTTTATTCACCAAAGGAACTACTTATATGATTAAAAATTTAATGGTAAGTTTACTATTGGCAATTATGGTTATTGCAATAATTATGGCTTTTTTATTTAAGTCTATTAAAATGGTTTTGGTTTCTTTACTACCAAATTTACTCCCCTTAATTTTCACTTCTGCTCTAATGGGTTATTTTGGTATTAGTATCAAACCTTCTACAATTTTAGTCTTTAGTATTGCTTTTGGGATATCTATTGACGACACCATACATTTTTTGGCAAAATATAGACAGGAGCTGAAGTCAAAAACTATTTCTAGTGCTGTTGAAATTTCTATAAAAGAAACTGGTGTTAGTATGATCTATACTTCTATAATCTTGTTTTTTGGGTTTTCAATTTTCACTGCT
The DNA here is from genome assembly GCA_905181675.1 of Bacteroidetes bacterium MED-G20. Lineage (GTDB taxonomy): Bacteria > Bacteroidota > Bacteroidia > Flavobacteriales_D > Parvicellaceae > MED-G20. The sequence goes on along the minus strand of CAJIYZ010000019.1, from coordinate 5,384 downwards.
TCAGAATTTGGAGGTACTCAAGCCTTAGGGGTATTAGTTTCTTTAACTTTATTTGTTGCTATGCTTACTAATTTAATTTTATTGCCTTCTCTACTTTTATCCTTAGAGAAAATGGTTTTGACTAAAAACTTTAAAAACTCGGATGATTACTTTTACGATGACTCCGATATAGAATTAGATAAATTATAAGAAATGAAAGGAATTATCTTAGCTGGAGGATCTGGAACCAGACTTCATCCACTTACATTAGCCGTTAGCAAACAATTGATGCCTGTTTACAATAAGCCAATGATTTATTACCCTCTTTCAACGCTTATGCATGCAGGGATAAGAGAAATACTATTTATCACTACACCAAATGACCAGCCTCTTTTTAAACATCTTTTAGGGGATGGTTCCAGATTGGGATGTAGATTTGAATATCAAATACAACAGGAACCTAATGGTTTAGCCCAAGCATTTGTAATTGGCAAACAGTTTATCGGAAATGATAAAGTAGCTCTAATTCTAGGAGATAATATTTTTTTTGGTGGAGGAATGGGAGAAAGACTAGAAAGTTCCAATGACCCTGAAGGGGGGTTAATATTTGCTTATAGAGTACACGATCCTGAAAGATATGGTGTAGTTGAATTTGATAGTCAAGGAAAAGCAATTTCTATTGAAGAAAAGCCAAAAAATCCAAAATCAAATTATGCAGTGCCAGGTCTGTATTTTTATGATAATGAGGTAATTAAAATTGCTGAAACCCTAAAACCTAGCGCTAGGGGAGAATATGAAATTACAGATGTAAATCAGGAGTATTTAAGGTTAGGAAACTTACAAGTTAAAACTCTTCCAAGAGGAATTGCTTGGCTTGATACAGGTACTTTTACTTCCCTTATTCAAGCTTCTAATTTTGTTCAAACTATTGAGGAAAGACAAGGTTATGGAGTTGGTTGTATTGAAGCTGTTGCATATTCAAATGGTTTCATAAATGATGAGAAACTAAAAGAGTTGGCCATTCCGCTTTTAAAAAGTGGTTATGGAAACTATTTGATGAGTTTAATTGATTGAGAAAATTAATATGCTAGTTGAGTACAAAAAAATTATTGATAAAGAGTTAAAAAAATTCAGCGATGAATTACCATCACTTTCAATTTATGAACCTTTAAAATACATAATTAGTAATGGTGGCAAGAGGTTCAGATCTTCACTTGCATTAATGGCTGCAGATTTGTTTTCTAATAAGCCTTATTTGGCTATTAATGAGGCTATTGCAATAGAGCTATTTCATAATTTCACTCTAATCCATGACGATATAATGGACCAAGCGCCAATTAGGAGAAACCTTCCTGCTATACATAAAAAATGGGATGAAAATATTGCTATCCTCTCTGGTGACTTACTTCACGCGTTAGTTAACCAGCTTTTATCTAAATCTTCTTCTCAGTCACCAACTCTTCATCAGATTTTTCAACAAACGGCTGTAGAGGTTTGTGAGGGACAGTCGCTAGACATGGAATTTGAGAAACTAGAAATAATTGCTAAAACTGATTATATAAATATGATTCAGCTTAAAACAGCAGTTTTGGTTGCATGTTCTTTAAAAATGGGAGCATTAATTGGAGGCGCATCAGAAAAAGATGCACAATTGCTTTACGATTTTGGATTGAATTTGGGAACCTCCTTCCAAATACATGATGATATTTTAGACGTATTTCCTAATGAAGATAATTTTGGAAAACAAGTTGGCGGAGATATTATTGAAAAAAAGAAAACAATCTTATATATTGACTTTTTAACCAAAGCCTCCAATGAAGATAAAAAATTAGTCAATCAAATTATTGACGATAAGCAGTTAAGTAGAGAACAAAAAGTATCAAAGGTTAAAGAATTTTTTCTAAAATACGATGTTTTAAAAGTAGCATTAGATTCAAAAGATGAATTTTATCATAAGTCTATGGTTTCTTTGGGTAATTTATCTTTGTCTGAAAATAAAAAGAAAGTTGTAGAAGATTTCTCCGTTCAATTAATGAATAGAAAGTATTAAGAATAAATTTCTGTAAGAGCATCTTCTATTTTCTCATACTTTAGGTTTATTTCTCCTTTTAATTTTTTATTAGAAACTTTAACACCTTTCAATATGGTTTCAGACATTTCTCCATACAAGAATTTAAGAACAAAACTTGGCACATTTGGCAGCCATATTTTTCTATTAAAAACATTGCCAATTTTATTAGTTAATTCTGAATTGGTTATATAATCGCTAGATACTGTATTAAAAGTTCCAGAAATTTCTTCATCTAAAATAGATTTATAGAATACATTTACCGCATCTTCTATATGAATCCAAGGCATGTATTGTTGGCCATTTCCTAATGGGGATCCAATCCTGTTTTTAACCATATTTGCTATCCTAGGTAAAGCACCGTGGTTTTTATCCAAAATCACTCCTAATCTGAGCTTGACAACTCTAGAAATAGATTCAAATTTATCTATCGAATTCTCCCATTGCTTACAACAATTACCCATAAAGTCCTCAAAAGCTTTGTCTTTCTCTGTAAAAACTTTTTCACTTATTTGGGCACCGTATATTCCGACAGCTGAAGCAGCAATAAATCCAGAAATCGGCAACTTTAATTGGGTTATTTTTGAATGCATAAGCCGAGTAGTAAGAACTCTGCTTTTTACGATTTCTTCTTTTCTTTTTTGCGTCCATGCTTTTTCTGCAATTCCAGCTCCAGCAAGGTGAACGATATGGGTTACACCTACAAAACAGTTCTCATCAATTTTATTCTTCTCCCAGTTCCATAAATAATTTTTTACATCATTTTTAGAACTTTTATTCCTAGTTAAATGAACCACATCAATACTGTTTTTTAGTAATTTTTTTGTGAGTGCTGAACCGAGTAAACCAGAACCTCCAGTTATTAAAACTTTCATACTTCGAAATTACATTTAAGAATTAACATTGCAGGCATTGTTTAGTGTCAAATCTTAAAAAACTAAATAGAATAATGGTATTTTTTTTGGAACTATAATTTTTTATTTAAAAGTCCTGAAAGAATCTTGTTTTCGGCTGTTATTCCAATTAATTATTTTGCATATTTGTTGGTATAATGGCATTAGATAGATTTTCTTTTTTAAACAGTATAGATATAGACTATATAGATGAGTTGCATCAAAGATATTTAGTGGACAAACGGTTGGTAGAACCGAGTTGGAGGAGTTTTTTTGATGGTTATGAGTTTTCTAAATTTAATTACCAAGAAGTTGATCAAATACCAATAAATGTTTTAAAAGAGTTTAGGGTTATAAACTTGATAAACGCCTATCGTTCCCGAGGTCATCTTTTCACCAAAACAAATCCTGTTCGTGAAAGAAGAAAATACCACCCTACTTTAGAAATTAAAAACTTTGGTTTAGATCAAGAAGATTTGTTAACTGTTTTTCAGGCCAGTGAACAAGTTGGTTTAGAGCCTTGTTCATTAAACGATATTATAATTCATTTAGAAGAGACTTATTGTGAGTCAATTGGCATTGAATATCAATATATCCGACATCCAGATAGAGTTGAATGGATAAGAAAAAATATAGAATTAAAAAACAGACCAAAATTCTCAAAAGACCAGAAAAAACATATTTTACACAAACTAAATCAAGCTACTGTTTTTGAGCAATTTCTTCAAAAAAAGTTTGTTGGTCAGAAACGTTTTTCAATTGAAGGTGCTGAATCTTTAATTCCGGCATTAGATATTTTGATTGAAAATGGATCCAACTTAGGTTTGAAAGAATTTGTTGTCGGAATGGCTCATAGAGGAAGGTTAAATGTTTTGGCTAATATTTTTAATAAAACCTACGATAAGATATTTAGTGAATTCGAAGGAAAAGAATACGATGACGAAGTTCTTTTTGATGGAGATGTTAAGTACCACCTAGGTATTACATCTGAAGTTAAGACAGATAGTGGCAATAATGTGAAAATAACCTTGTCACCAAATCCATCGCATTTAGAAGCTGTTGATCCAATTGTTGAAGGTATTACAAGATCTAAAATAGATCACGAATTAGATGGAGACGAAAAGAAAATTTTACCCATCTTAATTCATGGAGACGCTGCAATAGCTGGACAAGGAGTTGTCTATGAAGTAATTCAGATGGCACAATTAAAAGGCTATAGAACTGGAGGAAGCCTACATATTGTAATAAACAACCAAGTTGGTTTTACTACCAATTATTTAGATGCTAGATCTAGTACTTACTGTACCGACATTGCAAAATCTACATTATGTCCAGTATTTCATGTTAATGGAGATGATATTGAAGCAGTAGTTCAAACTATTGATATCGCACTTAGATATAGGCAAGAATTTTTAAGAGATGTTTTCGTTGATTTATTATGCTATAGAAAATATGGCCACAACGAAGGGGATGAGCCTAAATTCACTCAACCTAAATTGTATAAAATAATAGCAAATCACCCCAATCCAAGAGAGATTTATTTAAAAAAATTAGTAGATGAAAATGTGGTAAATGTTCAAGAAGGCAGTCAAATGGAAAAGGAATTTGACGATATGCTTCAAGAACGTTTAAACGATGCTAAACAAATTGAAAAGGCCAAAATCACTAATTTTTTAGAAGAAGTTTGGACAGGCTTTAGAAAATCAACTCCCAATGATTTTGAAAATTCACCATCAACTGGTGTGGATAAAAGCAAATTGCTAGTACTTGCCAAAAAAATGAATTCTTTGCCAGAAGGAAAAAAATATTTTAGGAAAATTGTAAAGCTTTTTGACGATAGATTAAAAATGTTGGAGACAGACAAACTTGATTGGGCAATGGGTGAGCTTTTAGCATATGCAACACTTCTAGACGAAGGTAATACTATTAGAATATCTGGTCAAGATGTGGAAAGGGGAACATTTTCTCACAGACACGCAGTAGTTAAAACCGAAGACGATGAAGAAGAAGTAGTTCCTTTAAATTTGCTAAATGATCACCAAGGTAAGTTTGAAATATACAATTCTCTTCTCTCTGAATATGCAGTTCTAGGATTTGATTATGGTTATGCTTTTAATACTCCCAATGGATTGACTATTTGGGAAGCTCAGTTTGGGGATTTCTTTAATGGTGCTCAAATTATAATTGATCAGTTTTTAAGTGCCGCAGAAGATAAATGGGGAACACCTAATGGATTAGTTATGCTTTTGCCACATGGATATGAAGGGATGGGTTCTGAACATTCCTCTGCAAGGGTAGAACGATTTTTGCAATTGTGTGCGGAAGAAAATTTTCAAGTAGCTAACTGTACCAATCCTGCAAACTATTTTCATCTTTTAAGAAGGCAAATGGCTAGACCATTTAGAAAACCTTTGGTTGTCCTCACCCCTAAAAAACTTTTGAGA
>CAJIYZ010000018.1 GCA_905181675.1 Bacteroidetes bacterium MED-G20 | reverse complement strand
TTTACAGTGAAAAATTATTGAACAAAATTCATCCAAATCAAGAGATTAGATGTTTAATAATCACATCTGACTACCATATGAGAAGATCTTTGGCTTGTTTTAAGAAAACAAAGCTCAATGTCGATCCTTTTGTGAAAAAGTCAAAGTTGGAGCACTTTGATTTAGAATGGATAATAATTCCTCAATCTTCTACATTATTTAGCTGGAAAGTTCTATTTCATGAAATTGCAGGATATTATACCTATAAGATCTTTAATTACATATGACTATAGTCATAAAGAAGAGATATTTCTGTTTTTAATATCTTGTTTAGATTCGGAATTAATTTATTATAAAAAGATAAAATGCTTTGTCTGTTCTCACCAGGCTGATGAACATAAAACCAAATATTTTCAATACCCAGATTTACTAACTCTGTAATTTTATTAGTCCATAGTTCAATTCTTTTTAGATCACTAGGGTGATTAAAATCACCAACATATCTTATAAAAAGATGTTTATTGGTAAGATTAAAATGTAAAACATCTCTCCTACCTGGTGTGTCAGTAATTACAGGAATAATATTTTTAAGAGAAAATAATTCTTGCCACTCTCTTCTTACGCTATTTTCAAACCAAGAAGGATTTCTAAATTCAATTGCTAAAGGAGCATCAACTGGCCAAAAATTAATAAAACTCTCTAACTCATTAAATTGTGAAGACTTAAAATATTTTGCCATAACTGCAAAATTTATTCCAGATTTAACTCCTAACTGATCAATAGCTGAAATAAATTCTTCTGTTTTCATCTTTGCTGTATAATCGTTAATATCTTTCCTGTGAGTTACTACTTGAGGTATTTTCATAGAGAACTTAAAATCATCTCCAACACTATTACACCATCTTTCAATTATGTGCTTTTTAGGAGTACCATATCTAGTAGAATTTACTTCAATACTGTTGAATTGATTTGAATATTCAATTAGGAAGTTTTTATAAGGCGTATTTTTAGGATAAATAATTCCTTTATATTTAATATCAGACCAACCAGGAGCACCAAAATAAAATTTTAAATTTTCGCCTTTTGTTAGATTTGATAAATTTGTTTTAGTAATTTTATCCAATGTAGGTAAAGAAAAATCTACTTTATCCAAATCATCAACTTGTCCGAATTTCATTTAATTACAATTTAATTCAAATTTAGCAATCGACTTTAATATATTATAAATCTGTATGAAAAAAGTAACTCTTAAACCTGCAAAAGAAAAGTCTTTATTAAGAAAGCATCCTTGGGTCTTTTCTGGCGCTATTAAGAATGTGGAAAATGAAATAAAAGATGGAGAAATTGTTGAGATATATTCCAATAAAGACCACTATTTAGCAACTGGTCATTACAATGAAGGAAATATTAGTGTTAGAATTTTTGATTTTGAAAAACAAGAGATCAATGAGGAATATTGGAGAAATAAAATTAAAAAAGCATATGATCAAAGATTAAAAACTATTGAGATTAGTAGTTCAAATAATGTATACAGACTAGTTCATGCAGAAGGTGATCAAATGCCTGGTTTCATCTGTGATATATATGACAAGGCTGCTGTTTTTCAATTTCATTCTATTGGCATGTGGAAACATAAAGAGGTTTTTACAAAAATCATTCTCGAATTATTGCCACTAAATGTCGTTTACGACAAAAGCGAAAAAACAATACCAAAAGTTTATATTCAAGAATTCAAAATTCAGAACTCTTATCTATTTCAGCAAAAAGAGATGACATCTTCAAAAGTAAGCGAGAATGGTAATGAATTTTTAATAGATTGGGAAAATGGTCAAAAAACAGGTTTTTTTATCGATCAAAGAGAAAACAGACAATACCTTGGAGAATTAGCTAATGGAAAAAAGATTTTAAACACATTTTGCTATTCAGGAGGGTTTTCTATTTACGCACTCAATAATGGTGCAAGTGAGGTTCATTCTTTAGACAGCTCTCAAAAAGCAATAGATTTATTAGAAGATAATTTAAATTTTATTTCAGATTTCAAAGACAACCACACCTCTATTATTGACGACGCAAAAGAATATATGAAAAATCTGGAGGAAGAATACGATATTATTATCTTAGACCCACCAGCATTTGCTAAGCATATGAAAGTCAAGCACAAAGCACTTCAAGGTTACAAAAGGCTTAATACGAGAGCAATTGAACAAATAAAGCCCAACGGAATTCTTTTTACTTTCTCGTGTTCTCAAGTAATTGACAATAATTTATTTAGACATATGGTATTGTCTTCTGCAATTGCTGCTGGCAGAAACGTAAGCATTTTAAAGCAGATGCACCAACCAGCAGATCATCCAATTAATATTTTTCACCCCGAAAGCGAATACTTAAAAGGGTTGGTTTTAAAAATCGAATAATATGAGAATTGTGTTCATGGGAACTCCCCAATTTGCAGTTGAATCTCTTAATGCTATTTTTAAAAGTAAGCATGAAATCGTTGGTGTAGTTACTTCAACAGATAAGCCTGCTGGAAGAGGAAGAAAAATACAACAATCTGAAGTGAAAAAATATGCAGTTATAAACAATATTAGATTATTTCAACCTGAAAAATTAAAAGACGAAAAACTTATTGAAGGACTTAAAAAATTAAATGCAGATTTATTTATTGTTGTAGCTTTTAGAATGTTGCCTAAAATAATATGGGAAATCCCTAACAAAGGAACTGTAAATCTTCATGGTTCTATACTACCAAACTATAGAGGAGCAGCACCAATTAACTGGGCCATCATAAACGGAGAGAAAGAATCTGGTGTCACTACATTTTTTATTAATGATAAAATTGATACTGGAGATGTTTTATTGATTGAAAAAACTACAATAAAGGATGGTCAAACAGCTGGTGAACTTCATGATAAACTTATGGAAATTGGTTCTAAACTTCTAATACAAACAATCTCTAATCTCGATAGTGGGATTTTAGAATCTAAAAAACAATTAATCGCAGAAAGTCAAAAAAAAGCACCTAAGCTTAATCGAAAAAACACTAAAATTAACTGGTCAAAGGATGATTTCTCAATTAGACAATTTATTCTTGGTCTAAACCCTTACCCTGGAGCTTGGACACTAATATCAAATAATGGAAGACAACTAAACTTTAAAATTTTTAAAGTGAAAATAAGTAACATTAAAACTTCGGAAAAAATAATTTCAGTTCAAGAAAACAAGGTTTATATTGGAACAAGCACCAATGCTTTAGAACTTATAGAAATACAATTAGAAGGGAAGAAAAAAATGCATGCAAATGAATTTATTAAAGGAAATAAGAATATTGATCAATTCATTATATTGTGAGGCTAAGTATATTTATATTAATATTCTTAAATTCTTTAATCTGTATTTCTCAGGAAATTGTTTCACCAATTGACAAAATAGTCCCTGATATTGGATTTGACAATATTTATGTAAAAAAAATATCTACCGATTCAGCTTCTTCAACTTTTGCTATTTGGATTAAACAAAAAGTTAGAATTCATAAACATATCAATCATACTGAAAATGTATTAATCGATAAAGGATATGGAGAATTTCAAATAAGTGATTCTATTTATAAAGTTTCAAAAGGAGATTTAATTGTTATTCCAAAGAACACATGGCATGGAGTAATAGTTAACTCTAGCACAACAATGAAAGTTATTTCTGTTCAATCTCCAGAATACTTTGGGAATGATAGAGTATTTAAAGATTGATATTTTGTTTAAATTTAGAATATGGTAAAAAATAATTTCAGCTATTCTGTTTCTGTTGATTGTGTCATTTTTGGTTATGACCAGGATTCACTAAAAGTTCTACTTATTAAAAGAGGCGTAGATCCATATGTTGATTACTGGGCATTACCTGGAGATTTAGTTCATCCTAATGAAAATACAGAAGAAGCTGTAAATAGAGTTCTTAAAGACATGACTGGTTTAGAAAACATATTCACAGAACAGGTAAAAACATTTGGTGATTTAGGAAGACATCCTTTAGGAAGAGTTTTCACAATTTCTCACTACAGTTTACTTAGAATAAAGGATTATGAATTATCCCCAACCAATAAAAACAATAGTCCATCTGCATTTGCATTAGAAGCAAAATGGCATAATGTAAATAGAATTGGTGAGCTAGCTTTCGACCACAATAAAATTTTAGCATCTTGTAAAGAAAAACTTGTAAATAATGTAAAATCAAAACCTGTTGGATTCGAGCTTTTACCAAATAAATTCACACTTTCAGAACTTCAAAACCTTTATGAATCAATTTTAGAAAAGAAATTTGACAAAAGAAATTTTAGAAAAAAGATTAATTCCATGAAATTGTTAACAGATACTGGAAACACACAAAAAAGTGTTTCTCATAGACCTGCAAAATTATTCAGTTTCAATAAAGTTAAATACGAAATTCTTAAAAAAACAGGTTTCGATTTTGAGATTTAGCTAAAATATTTCTTGGGCAGCAAAAACAGCCATATTTACTTGTTGATGGCCAACATTAGGAACTTCTTTCTTTACCCAATTTGAACTAAAGTTCATTGACTGTGCAATAGAATCACTATTCATTATAAAATACTTTCCTCTAGAAAGTCTATGTGCTCCTTGTAAATTAGCACCATCTGTAATGTTTAGTGATGGATCATTAGCATTAGTATCATTTTGTCCTAAATGAATTTCTAATTTTTTCAAAAAAGAATTTTCTAAATCATTGGAGCTAATTGAAGTACCTTTTAAACCATAAGGAAAATCGATAGTGATATCTGGTAACGTATACCAACCAGCATTGGCTGAAACAGCCTTATTAACTCTGGATAATGGTTTAAACTGTATAAAACGATGTACAAACTGAGCACCTGCAGAATGTCCAAACATATTGTAGCTATTTCCGTTGTAATCTAAATTAGTTTTAATCTTATCAAAAACTGGTTCAATCAAAGAAAAAGTCCAAATGTCTTCGTTAGTAAAATTTTGGTTAAAATCTCTAATGTATCCTAGTTGATAGGAAGTACTATTTGGGTAATAATAGTCTGAGAATTCAAAAGAGAAAACCATAATTTGATATAGATCCGCAAGAGAGATCCAGGTTTCTAGGTAGTCATCTGCATTTCTATTCATTCCTGGAAAAACAAAAAGTATAGGGGCATTGGTTCTGTCTATTGAAGATGGAATATAAAAATGAATATTTAATGGTTTATCTGCAAGTGGTTCATAATCAGCAAACTCAAAAACTCCATAATTGCTATTTTCAAATGGATTAGAGATGTTAGAATTTTCTTCATTAGGGTCTTTTCTGCAACTAGAAAAAACAATAAAAAAAGAGAAAATTATGTATTTAAGAACATTCATAATGGTAAAATTAATCATTATATTTGAAATAAATAACCTATAAATGAGAATCAAGACCTTCAGAAAATTTATTTTATCATCATTGTTTGTTTTTATTTTATTTATTAGCAATCAATGTTCTAAAACTGAGGATGTTGTTCCAATTGAAGACACAACTAACCAAACAGACTCAACTGTTACTATATATTATGGTTTCGTTTTAAACGAAGTACTTTACGACCCACCAGGTGGTAGTACTGGTGATGCTAATGGTGATGGTGTTAGAGATGCCAATGATGATGAGTTTGTAGAATTTGTAAATAGTTCTGAAAACAGTTTTGATATAAGTGGATACAAGCTTTTTGATGCTGACAGATTAGCAACTAATACTCCTAATCATGAATTCCCTTCAAACACGGTTTTATCTCCTGGTCAAGCAGTGGTGGTTTTTGGAGGTGGCACACCAAATGGTAGTTTTGGAGGATCTCTTGTTTTTGCATCTTCTGGTCAAGTCTTAAACCTTAATAACTCAGGTGATGTTCTAACTGTTAAGAATAGCAACGACAGTACCATCTTTACTTTTAATGTAACACCTTTATCAGATAATCCAAACGAATCTTATACAAGATTTCCAGATCTTTACGGAAGTTTCACCCAGCACGATAGTGCAAGTACAGGAATATTATTTTCACCTGGAACAAAAGTAGATGGAAGTTCTTTTTAGAATATTACTATCCAAAGCATTAATTTTAATTGCATTAGTTGGTTTTTCAGCAACTGAAAATTTATCGTTACCCAAAAATAATTTATCAGATAGTTCCAAAACTCAAAAGGTTTTAATGATTGGCAATAGTTTTACTTTTTATTGGAACTTACCTCAAGTCTTAGAATGTATGTTTTCCAAAAGAAATGAAAACATAGAGGTAGATCAAAAAACAATTGGTGGAAGCAACCTAGCAAAGCACTGGAGACTTAACAATGCAAATGATT
>CAJIYZ010000017.1 GCA_905181675.1 Bacteroidetes bacterium MED-G20 | reverse complement strand
TTTCCGATAACTCTGCAGCTATTGTTCAAGGACTAGTTCTAGAGGCTGACAGTTCTTATTTTGCATTTAACCTCTCTTTATTTGTTGAAGACCGTTTACTCACAAGTGGTAGTTATTTTATAAATATTAAAGTCTACGACAAATCTGGAAATTTCAGCTCAGAATATATTTCTATTTACTTGAACGAAATACCTAAAACTCTGGAATCATTAATTTATTTAACTAGCAACAATAGCCAGACTTTTATATACCAGCAAGATTCATTAGGAAATTCGCAACTAATTAAACAATTTGCAGGTAACCATCTTCTGTCTATTGGAAATTCAAGGTCTCAACAACTTTTTGTAGGAAGCGATCAAAATGGTGAATTTTTTGATTTGAATAATTTTGACAACTTATGTTATGTTCCAGTATCCTCTGTAAATCAGCCACTATTTATTGATGGATCCAAATCAAATGCAGGCAACCAAACCCATTTAGTTTTAGGAGATGGCAGGATTAACACTTACAATAAAAATGGAACTATAATCAATACCATATATTCTAATCCACAAGAATGGTTTGGGAAATTTAATATTCAACCAAATATAGTTTTGGTTGAGAGCTTTTCGAGTTTTTTAGATAGAGATTTAGTTGTTTATTTTAGACAGTCTGGAATTGAAAAGCAAAGGATAGAAATAAACGGTAAAATTTTTAAAATTATTCCTATTTCCAATAATGAATACGCTATTTTTTCTCAGTTTTTAAATCAATTTACAATAAGTATTTATTATGAGGATTTAAACCAGTTATATACAAATTTACAACTGTCAAGTTCTGTAATTTACGATGCCGGATTGTTCGGTGACTATTTAATTTTTAGTTCTTCTAATGGATTGTATACTTATGATTTCAACTTAAACATCTTAAATCTAATTAGTTCAAGCTTGAAGGTTAGTAAAATAATTCACGATGAATTAGATTCTTTTCTTTATTTAATTGTCGGTAGTGAATTGTGGACATACAATGACCAGGGAAATCTAAGTTTGTTATCTAGTTATGGAGATTCAATAAGGAATTTCATACCCATTTACAATAAGTAGTTAATTACCCATATTACTGAACTTTTCAATTCTTAACTCAATTCTTTGTTCAGGACTTAATTTTTCAAGTTCTTCAATATTTTTTTTGATTTCAGTCTTTAGTTTTTTAAACATTTTTTCTGGTTCTGCGTGTGCACCCCCTACAGGTTCTTTTATTATACCATCAATTAACTTATTTTTAAGCATGTCTTTTCCAGTAAGTTTCAATGCAGTAGCTGCATTTTCTTTGTAATCCCAACTTCTCCAAAGTATAGAAGAACAAGATTCTGGTGAAATCACTGAATACCAAGTATTTTCTAACATTATAACTCTATCTCCAATACCAATTCCAAGAGCTCCTCCAGAAGCTCCTTCTCCAATAATTATACAAATTACAGGTACTTTAAGAAGCATCATTTCATATAAATTTCTTGCTATTGCTTCTCCTTGACCTCTTTCTTCAGCTTCAAGTCCTGGATATGCACCTGGTGTGTCTATTAGTGTCACCACAGGTTTGTTAAATTTTTCGGCTAATTTCATTAGCCTTAATGCTTTTCTATATCCTTCAGGATTTGCCATCCCGAAATTTCTATATTTTCTTTGTTTTGTGTTACGACCTTTTTGTTGACCAAGAATCATATAGGTTTTCCCATCAATCTCTCCAAATCCACCAACCATAGCTTTGTCATCTTTTACATTTCTATCTCCATGCATTTCAAGAAAATTACCACTAGTAATAGAGTTTATATAATCTAAGGTGTATGGTCTGTCAGGGTGTCTACTTAATTGTACTTTTTGCCATGGATTCAGATCTTCAAAAATTTTCTTGGTAGTAATAGATAATTTAATCTCCAATTCCTTTAGAGTAGATTTAATATCCACTTGACCTTTGTCTCCAATTTCAATAGTCTGGGCTATTTGATTGTTAATTTCTTCTATAGGCTTTTCGAAGTCTAGATAGGAACGTTCCATCTTTAAGTAGTTTATGTTGTGAAATTAGTAATATTTAATGTTATATAATTAACATAGTAGATATATTTTACCAAATAAAGACCTTAAATATTACATTAACCCAATTATTTTAAAAGATAACAAGGTATTATTTTTGTTTCCACCAAAAATCTTTTATTTTTGCGGGCCTTAAATTTTAAACAATGAGTAAAAGAACATTTCAGCCATCCAACAGAAAAAGAAAAAACAAACACGGTTTTAGATCTAGAATGGCTACTAAAAATGGTAGGAAAATTCTAAATGCTCGTAGAAGAAAAGGTAGAAAAAAGGTTTCTGTATCTGATGAAGCCAGACCAAAAAGATAGGTCGACTTACATTTGTTTTATTATGGTACCCAGTTTTGACTTGTTAAAATAAGTGCCTCCTGTACTGAAATTCTCTCGCCATAATTGTATGCTGTAACGAAAGGACCTGGAAAATTGAAATTATTTAATTCATTTCTAGAATCTCTAGCTTTAATGTATTCAGAATTAGTTCCTACAGTATATTTTATCCAACCATTGTGAGTTTCTAGTGAATATTCACCTTGGTAGTTAAATTGATTATATACTTGTTTATTGGTGATTATTCTGTGACCTGCTAATATTTGCACTTTATAATCTATATTATTATTTGCTCTTTTTGGTGAAATTATATTTTCTAAAACTTTTTCTTCTTTTATAACTTCCTTTTTATTTACTTCGTTTACTTGTTTAACTTCAGTTTTTTCAGTAACGGAATTAGTCTTTACAACCTTTTCTGGAATAATTTCATTTGTTATTTCTTCGTTATCTTTAGATGTATTTATATCTTCCAACATATTTATTTTATTTGTATTTGCCAATTCTAGGGAAGTATCTATTTTTATTTCATCTTCAATATTTGTATTAATTGTGACAGAGTCTATTTCTAAATTCTCACTAATTTCTTTAAATGGAATATACTCCGTTTGGGGTATTTCTATGCCGCTATTGTAACCTTCACTAATTAATTTTTCAGATGAGTAAACACCTGAAATTGTAAAATTAGTATCCAGTCCTTTATTGTTAGATATTTTATATTTAATAATAATTTCACTGTTAGAATCTGGTAAGTTAGCCCATATAAACTTTGCATAACCATCCGTGTTTTTAAAGACACTTCCAGCAGTTTCAATTGCTTCAGCAGTAAAGTTTGTTGGTAATTCTTCTTTTATTCTAGCAAATCCTTTGTGATTATCTATGCTAGTTTTAACTGTAATTATATAATCTTCTTCTAACTTTTCAATACTTCTTACAGAACTTGTTGTCGAATTATTCTCTTTGACAGTCTGATCTGCAATAAGTTCTGGATTTACTTTAAATATTAAATCAGGCAACTCTAATTGCTTTCTTTCATTTTCATTAATAAATGAAAAATCTCCAGATATTTTTTTCATCCCAGAAATATTTTCTTCCGCAATTATTGTGTAAGTAATTACAATGTTTTTTTCACTTGGTAAGTCATACCAAATAAATAGCACTTCGTTTTCTTTAAATGTAAACGAAGATCCATCGCTCATGTTTTCTTTAACTATTATCCCTTCAGCTTGTGTTAAATTTAATCTTAATCTACCAGGACCAGAGAAGTCATTTTTATTAATTATTAAATTTACTTCAACTTCTTGACCAATAGGAATTTCTTTAGGAGCTGTGTGGGTAATATTTACATCATTTATGTTGAGGATAGTGTATATTAAAAATCCAATAATGTTAATAAAGATCAGAATAGCTTTAGACATAAATAATTCTTTTAAACAAATCTAACCTTGAAGACCTATTTTTTGAAGGAGTATGTTTTCTTTTTTCAATACAAACTTGTTGAAAAGAGAATACTTAAATTCTAAAATTCTTCCACCTGCAAAGGAATTATTGTATCAAATTTTAACTCTACCTTATTAAAGGGATAGCCGTTTATAGTTCTTCCAGAATCATCTACGAAAATTATGGATTTTGAGTTAGGTTCCAAATCTTTAAAATCAGGTATTCCATCAAAATCACTATCTACTGGACAACCAGTTGGTAAAATAAAAACATTTTTTGGGGTTTTTTGGCATTTATCATCATGATCAATTACACCATCTAAATCTGAATCTAGGGTTTCAAATATATTTATGAATTTTTTTTTATCATTTCTGTAATTTTTACCGTCCCTTGAAAAATACAAACTTATGGATACTCCAATGGATACAAATTGATCATTTACTCCATCAGAAATATTATCTATCCAATCGGTAAATAGTTGATTATACTTGAGAAATATTTTTGCATTGAAAACATTCTTAAATTTCCAAATTAATCCAATAGATGCAGGTATATATAAATCACCATAATTGACAGAATCGTTACTGACTTCTGTCTCAAATTCATAGTCTCTAGATAAACGATTACTAGAGCTAGACATCGTGTCTCCTTGGGATATATCTCTTATACTTCCATCATCCCAGTAATTGTAATATTTGCCATTCTGGTCAAGGATGTCAGAATAAGAACGAAAAACTATCTTTCCCAATCCTAAAGTAATAAATGGTATAATTTTATTTTGATTAGATCTTATTTTTTTTAGGTAAAAAATATTTTCAATACTCGCACTTAATATAGTAGATTGGAAATTTTGTCTAGAATTATTTGATGATAATTTCCCCCAATTGATATTTAAAGATGACGAGAAGTTTGAAAAGAAATTTTTCTCATAAAAACATCCAAAACTTGATCTGTTGTTAATGAATAAACTTGGATTCATTGGATGATTAATGTCACCAAAAAATGTGTTCGTTGCATAATTTATTCCAATGGAGTTTTTTGGAAGAGGCTTATGATTAAAAAAATCTTGACAATAATGGTTTTTAACAAGAAATAATAACGATATATAAATTAAAATTCTGATAACTATATTTTAAAAGTTTGGCTTTAGATGGTATTTATTATAAAATTCATCAATTTTTTTTACAGCTTCTTTTGGACTGTCGACAATTTGAATTAAGTCTAAATCTTCAGAATCAATATTTTCTTCTTTCAGCATAACATCTTTGATCCAATCTATTAATCCAGACCAGAATTTTTTTCCAAGAAGAATAACTGGGAATTTTCCGGATTTCTTAGTTTGGATAAGGGTTAGTGCCTCAAACATTTCATCTAAAGTCCCATAACCGCCTGGGAGAACAATAAAACCTTGTGCATATTTCATAAACATCACCTTTCTTACAAAAAAGTAATCAAAGTTTATAATTTTATCTTTATCTATATATAAATTAGGTTCTTGTTCGAATGGAAGTAAAATGTTTAAACCAACCGACTTTCCACCACCTCTTTTAGCACCTTTGTTGCCTGCTTCCATTATCCCAGGACCACCACCAGTTATAACCCCGAATTTTTTTTGAGTAAGTTGAAAAGCCAATTCTTCTGCCAATGAATAATATTTGCTGTCCAAATTTGTCCTAGCAGAACCAAAAATAGATACACATGGACCAATCCTTGAAAGCCTTTCAAATCCTTCTACAAACTCTCCCATAATTTTGAAAATCTCCCAACTATCGTGAGATTTTATATCGTTCCAATCTTTCATTTTATTAAGTTAGGAATTATATTCTAATGCTAAAAATTCTCCAGTATAGCTTTTTTTATTGGTTAGGAGCTTGTCCAATGTTCCTTCATATACTATTTCTCCACCTTTATTTCCACCTTCTGGTCCTAAATCAATGATGTAATCGGATTCAATTATTACATCCATATTATGCTCAATTATAAGAACGCTATTGCCAATTTTAATAAGCCTTCTTACTACATCTAAAAGCAAGTTAATATCCTCATGGTGTAAACCTGTAGTTGGTTCGTCCAAAATATAGAACGTATTTCCTGTTTGTTTTTTTCCAAGTTCCGCTGCAAGTTTTATTCGTTGCGCTTCTCCACCAGAAAGAGTTGTTGAAGATTGACCTAGTTGAACATATCCCAATCCAACATCATATAAAACTTTAATTCTTTCGTATATATAATTAATGTCTTTAAAGAAAACAATTGCTTCACTTATGGTCATGTTCAGCACATCGTTAATAGATTTACCTTTGAATTTAACTTCAAGTGTTTCTCTATTGTATCTTTTTCCAAAACATTTATCACATTTCACATAAACATCTGGCAAGAAATTCATCTCAATTAATTTCATTCCAGCTCCTACACAAGTTTCACATCTTCCACCTTTGACATTGAACGAAAATCTACCTGGCTTATATCCTCTTATTTTAGCTTCTGGTAATTGAGTAAACAAATCCCTAATAAAGTTGAAAATACCAGTATAAGTTGCAGGGTTTGATCGAGGAGTTCTACCGATTGGAGATTGATTAATGCCAATTACTTTATCTATATTTCCCAATCCTTTAATTTTCTCAAAAGGCAAAGGTGTTTTGACTCCCTTATAAAAATATTGGTTAAGAATTGGATATAAGGTTTCATTAATTAGAGTTGATTTGCCACTTCCGGAAACACCTGTCACACAAACAAGGCAGTTTAAGGGAATAGTTACACTAACTTCTTTTAAGTTGTTTCCAGAAGCTTTGGTGATTCTTAAAGTATTGTCTGCTTTTAATGATATTTTTTTTGCAAGAGGTTTTTTATTTTTTTTAGCTAAAAACCTTGCTGTTATAGATTG
>CAJIYZ010000016.1 GCA_905181675.1 Bacteroidetes bacterium MED-G20 | reverse complement strand
CACCTGATAGATTCTCCAACGGAGATAAAAAAAATGACATAGTCTCTTCATTGAAAGAAAAGAAAATTAACAGAAGAAAACCTACTTCAAGACACGGAGGAGATATTCAAGGAATTATAAATCACTTAGATTATATTTCAGATATGGGATTTACAGCTATTTGGTCAACTCCATTATTGGAAAATAATATGAAAAAATTATCATATCACGGCTATGCAATTACAAATTTATATAAAATTGACCCTAGAATGGGAACCAATGAACTTTATAAGGAATTTTCTATAAAAGCTAAGAAAAAAGGAATTAAACTGGTGAAAGATGTTGTACTTAATCATATAGGTTCTAGCCATTGGTGGATGGAGGATCTGCCAACTGAAGATTGGTTAAATTATCCTAAAGCTTCCAAGTATACTACCCATAACAGAGAGTCTCTACACGATCCATATTCAGTAAAACAAGATGTTCAGAACTTCACAGACGGATGGTTTGTTGAAACCATGCCAGATCTAAATCAAAGAAATCCAATATTGGCTCGTTATTTGGTTCAAAACTCATTGTGGTGGATAGAGTATGCTCAATTGTCAGGCTTTAGAGTGGATACTTATTCTTACTCAGATAGAGAGTTTTTAAATTTTTGGAATAATACTATTGAAAATGAATATCCTGGTTTCAATATTGTAGCAGAGGAGTGGACAACAGATAAATCTATTATTGGAATGTGGCAAAAACCAAATAGCGAACAAACATCAAGTAATTATGTAATTGATCAAAAGTTCCCCTCCTATATTCCATCTCTCATGGATTTCCCTTTAAATCACGCAATTATTAAATCATTACAACCAAAACAAAACAAGTGGGATCACAAGTTGTCTGTTTTATACAGAAATATGGCTAAAGATTACTTATATCCAAATCCAAAAAACATGGTTGTTTTTCTTGACAATCACGACATGTCTAGAGTTTATTACCAGCTTAAACACGATTTAGATTATTGGAAAATGGCACATTCTTTTTTATTAACTACTAGAGGAATTCCTCAGATTTACTATGGAACTGAAGTTTTAATTTCTGACAGTTCTAAACCTGGAGACCATGGTGTTTTAAGAGAAGATTTTCCAGGTGGTTGGGACCATGATAAAAAGAATGCTTTTAATAATCTATTATCTGACACACAATTAGAAGCAAAGGCCTTTTTAAAAAATCTTCTTAATTGGAGAAAAACTTGTTCTGCAATTCATTCTGGAGGATTGAAACATTTTGCACCATCTTTTGACAATGAACTCTATTCTGTCCTCAGATACGATAAAAAAAGTATTGTTTTATTGGTAATGAACAATGAAAGCAATAAGTTGAAAATCAACCCAAATAACTATTTTAAAGAAGTTAACCCCAAATTATCTAACACTTTAGCTGTAGATGTAATAAATGGCAAGAAAATAAATATTAACAATCCTGTTTCTATTAATTCAAAGTCTTTTCTTCTTTTAGAGCTGAAGTATTAAAATTTAATGAATTCTTTACTTGTTAAGTAATTTTCTTGTTCTAGAACAAGAAAGTAGCTTCCTGGAGATAACTTTTCAATATTTATTCTGTGGTTATTATATGGTCCATTTTCTTGGTATATAATCTTGCCAAGAGTATTCATAATGGTGTATTTTATTTCTTTAGAAAGGCAGCCTTTAGCTGTAATATTTAAAAAATCTATGGATGGATTTGGGAAAATTTTTATATCCCATTTTGCAATTTTGTATTCATTTACCCCCAAAGTATTTAATATTACAGGTGTTTCAAGTTTTAAATCTGTAAAAATCTTATATTTTCCAGGATCTAAAGAAATTAACTTACTTCCATTTATATCGATACTGTCTCCGCTAAAATATTCATACCACCAGCCATCGTGCTGAAAATCCAAAATTTTATTTTGAGAGTTTACATCCACATTCACTATTACCACAGCATTCATACTAGCATTGTTTAGAGTAAGCGATTTTATTGCGCCATTTAAACTGTATGAAAAATCATCCCCAGTAAAAACAGGATGTGATTTTCTAAGTTCTATAGATGCCTTGTAAACATCGTACAATCTTTTTCTGCTATTTTCAGTAAAATAATTCCATAAAATAGGTTTGTTGCAGATTCTACAGTTGTAATCTATCGATATGTCATATCCAAGTTCTCCAAATTGCCAAATCATTTTAGGCCCTGGAGTAGTAAGCATTAAAGCAGCCAATCCTTCGGTTCTTTCAAGTGCGTTAATTGGGTTTTTAGCATTTTGAGAACCATTGGAATTGCCAAAGCTTATATTTTTATACATAATTCTTTCTTCATCATGGCTTTCCATATAGGATACTAAATGTGGATCGTTCCATAGTTTATATTTATAAATTCCTCCAACAAGATTAGAATTTGATGGATAACCCATCGCAGATTCTTGATATCCATGAGATACATTCCCCCAAAGCATCATTCCATAATTAGCCAATATTTTCTCTTCATTGTTAGAGGCCAAGTGCTCTAATATCACATAAGCATTAGGATGATTAGTCCAAATGGTATCTGCCATTCTTTTTAGTAAGTCAATTCTATCATCATCGTAATTGTTGGAATTATTACTAAATCCTTTGGTAAAATCAAATCTAAATCCATCTATATGATATTCATCCAGCCAATAATGGGTAACTCTGTCCATAAAGTTTTTGGTTGCTTGAGAAGAATGGTCAAAATCGTATCCCCAACAATAAGGAGGATGAGGACAAACCTCATTAAACCAAGGGTTATTTGCAGCAGGTCTATTATTTATACCATCCCAATATAAATTCACCATTGGGCTTTGCCCAAACGCTTGGTTGAAAACAATGTCATTTATAACAGCTATTCCCCTTCCATGACATGAGTCAATAAAAGCTTTGAAATGCTCAGGTGTACCGTAATATTTATCTAACGCCATGTGAAAACTTGGATTGTATCCCCAACTTTCATTATTTTCAAATTCACCTGGTGGCATTAATTCTATTGCGTTAATCCCTAAATCACTTAGATAATCCAAAGTGTCTATTAATGTTTGATAACTATGAGTTGAAACAAAATCTCTAACTAAGAGCTCGTAAATGATTAAATCTTTTTTTGCAGGTGGCATAAAATTAGTATTAGTCCAATTATATGGTGTTTTCCCAGGTTCTATAACTGTTACAAACCCATTGGTGTTAGAGGGATAGGGAATGGGATTTGGATAATTAAAGCTTCCAATATTTGCATCGTTATTTGGGTCGAGAATTAATGCACTAAGTGGATCTGCAATTTTAATAACCCCATCGACTAAATATTGATAGGTATATTTCTGTCCTGGATTTAATCCGTAAAGAGTCTTCCACCAATAACTACTATCATTAGATAGAGTCATAAAGGAAGAAGAATTCACCATCCAGTTATTATGATCACCTATTAAATTAACTGTGTTTTTATATGGTGCGAATAATTTTAAAGTAACTGTTGAGTCATTTATATAATTAATTCCATCTACTAATCCATTTGGTGGGTCTACTAAGTTTTGTGCTGGTATAACTACATAATTGACAGTGTCCTTTATAATGGAGTTTCCATCATTTGCAATCAATATAATTTGATGATCGCCAGGGGCGTTAATTACAATATCTTTTTCTATAATGGCTGTATTTATAGTATCTGCTATTAGAATTCCATTGTCAAATAATTGAAGAACAGCATTTGAATTAGATTGTCCATTAATTGAGATAGTATCATTTAAACTAACAAGTAAGTCGGTATATGGTTTAAAAATTGCGGCTTGAAAACCTCCATTAATTGGGTAAATAGGGTAAAATATATCGTTCATTGTTGCAGTTTTACCTTCTAAAGATCCATCAGAGTTTCTAAATACAAATGCCAGTTTAGCAACATTAGTTCCAGATGGAAATCCATAATATTGATCTATATCAATAATAATTTCATGTAAATTATTTCCCAAATTAGTCATTAGAACATTCGTGTCTGCTTGACCCCAATTTCCTTGAACATAAGACCAGCTACTTGGAAGTCCACTTTGAGAAACAATTCCGGTATGGGTATAAACTGGAGATATTCCATTTAATCCGCCATTTCCTTGAGAAGCATTATAGTGAATAGTTACTACATCATTAACGGTTGGGAAAGCAGGACTAATTTGAATAATTTGAGTTATTCCAAGTTGATAAACCAATAAAAAGATGAAAATAAATGGAATTTTCTTTACCATATTTCAAGATATAAAAAAAGCTCCCGAAGGAGCTTAAATTTAAAATAAAAACTAGACTATTTTACAATTAGTTTCCCTGAATTTATTTCATTTCCAGTTAATACTTGGTAGATATAAATACCATTAGTAAGATTGGTAGTATTGTAAGAAATAGAATGTACTCCTTTAGAGTAAATAGCTCTATTTATATTGTCTACCTTTTTACCAGTTATATCAAATATTTGAATGCTAACTTCTTTATTATTTCTTAAAATGATATTGAAATTTGTCATTTCATTTGCAGGATTTGGTGCAACATTAATCACATCGTTTAGAGTAACTTCATTAAATCCAGTCGCAGAACATGGAGATAGAGATGCAATATCTACCATAAAGTCTGCACAACCACCAGCTCCGTCGTCATCTTTTCCTTCACTAGCCCAAGGTCCGGCAGGATCAGTTGGTCCCATATTATAAACAAAATGTACTGTTGAAGCGGCAACACCATAATATGTAGCAGGATCCATAGTTAAGGTATAAATATCTGCTCCATCATTGGTTGCTTGTAAAGCTGTGGCAGCATCCCAATCTATAATTGTAGACCAAGAGTCTGCACCTGAGTGAAAGCCAATTGCTGCCATTCCAGATAAGCTACCAGGAGCAGCTGCACAGTTAAATGCATTATCAAAAGAGATACTAATATCAGAACCGCTTAAACAAGCACTGATAGCAGCGTTATTTTGAGCTGTCATTGAAAATGACAAACAACAAAAAGTAAATAGAGAAAGGTATATTTTTTTCATGTTTTATAATTTTATAATTACTCTAATATAAAAAAAATATACTTAACGTAAATATGACGTTAAAAAAAACTTAAATTTGGTTATACGTTAATTAATTAAACTCTTATATAATGTATTTAAAAAATATTAAAAAATTAATGCTGTTGTTAATAGTTTTTCTTACAGGAAATTTTTATTCACAATATTCCTTAAGTGGGAAAATAATTGATAATAGTGGAGATCCTGTTATAGGTGCGTCTGTATTTTTAAAAGAATTATCTTCTGGATCAAGTTCAGATATTAATGGTCAATATTCTATTAAAAATCTAGCTAAGGGTAGCTATAACCTCATTATTTCAATAGTTGGTTATAAAACAATTTCGGAATTACTAATCATACAATCCAATATAGTTAAGGATTTCACTATAAAAGAAGATGCTTTATTGCTAAATGAAGCGGTGGTAATTGGTTATGGTACAGCAAGAACCAAAGACATTACTGGTTCTGCTGTTTTAATAACAGATAAGGATTTTAATAAAGGCTCTGTAACTACTCCAGAACAATTAATTATGGGTAAAATTCCTGGTGTTAAAATTAATTCTAATAATGGTGCACCAGGTTCTGGTAGTAGAATAAGAATTAGAGGAGGTACTTCAATAAATGCTAGTAATGATCCTCTTATTGTTATAGATGGAGTTCCCTTAGATAATGGAGGAATCGATGGTTCAGCTAATCCCTTAAACCTTATTAATCCAAATGATATTGCATCCTTTGTAGTGTTAAAAGACGCATCTGCTACAGCTATTTACGGTTCTAGGGGAGCTAATGGAGTAATTTTAATAACTACCAAAAGAGGAAATGGTTTAGATAATAATCTTAAAGTACAGTTTACTACTAATAATTCTTTATCTACAATTGCCAAATATGCAAGCCCCTTAACAGCAAATCAATATAGAGAAGTTATAAATGAATTTGGAACTGCAAATCAAATAGATGAATTAGGCGATTCTTCAACAGATTGGCAAAAAGAGATATATAGAAATGCCTATATAAATGAAAATAATTTTTCCATTTCAGGGGGGATTAAGAACTTGCCTTACAGGTTTTCATTTGGTAGTAAGCATGAGCAGGGTTTACTAAAAAGACATAAGTTGGATAGATACTCAGCTGCACTGAATTTATCTCCTTCATTTTTAGACAATCATTTAAAATTAGATGTAAATACAAGATACGTTCAAACTGATAACTTTTTTGCTGATCAATCGGCCATAGGGGCTGCCAATGGATTTGATCCAACCTTGCCAGTTTATTCGGGGGATACAGCTTATGGTGGTTATTATGAGTTTTTATATGCTGCAGGTGGAAATGCAGGTAAGCCAATTCCTCTAGCTCTTAGAAACCCTCTTGGATTGATTATGCAGAAAGATGACATTAGTAACGTAAGTAGGTTTATTGGAAATGCAAAACTTACTTATAAAGCCCATTTTATGCCAGAGCTTAAAGCAGTAATTAATGTAGGAACAGACATTGCATCTTCAAATGGCAGTGTTACT
>CAJIYZ010000015.1 GCA_905181675.1 Bacteroidetes bacterium MED-G20 | reverse complement strand
CTCTTTACAAGGGCAGCAAAAAAGACAAGTATAAATAGACACCTAAATAGTAGCCCACAAATTAGCCTAGAATAAATATTTGCTAGACTTATTTAAGAAAGCAAAGAGGTTTTAAGGAAAGTCTAATCCAGAGAGTTTAAAATTAAAATGGGCTTAAGTCTATTTTTTCTATTCTAAAATAATTCTCTTTTCAACTGAACCATCACTGTAAATATAAAATAACACCTTATTTCTAAGAGCATAAGACTCACGACCAAATAAATCAACAATTTTTATTAGCTTTTTTTTATTTCGGGGAAAATCATTTATAATAGTAGAGTTATTTATTGTAAGGTTTAAAAAAGCTGTACTATCACAACCTACAGAATTGGTTAGTAAAATTGCGTGATCTCCAGAAACGTTAAAACTATTTCCATTCCAAAGATAGCTTCCATTAACAACAACAGTATCATAAGAAAAGGTACTGAACAAACAGCTTGAATCAGAAAAATTCGCTGTTGAGTCAAAATTGCAAGATAAGGAATCTATACACCCTGGAAATGTGAAAAACCAATCGAACTTGTGTGCCCTGTATAAGTTTTGTCCATTAACAAATCTAAGCTCAAAAACAAGCTGTCCAGTAGAATCTACCTCACATAGAATAGAACCCATATTTAAGTTTTGTAAGTTTCCAAAATTAATAAAAGTATTACCTCCTTGTAGGCGCTGAACACTACCTATAGCGGGAGAGAACAGTGAATCTGGATGAACAAATTCCCAAGTCTTTTGAGCAGTCATGTTAACAGTGTCAAGTAAATACTCAACAGCCCTAGAAAATTTACTTGTTCCTGTATATTGATTGCTAAAATTTCCATTATCAAAAAGTAAATAACGATTCCCTCCTAAACTTCTCAAACAATGTTGTCGAGAAAAAGGATAATCATTTCCAAGTAAGGTAAATTCATTTTTAGCACCACCCCATCTCCAAATAAGATCTCCAGTAATACGATTAATCTTGGTAATTTCATCTAAATTCCTAGAAGAGATTAGTAGGTGTCCATCATAATCAATATCTATAGAGTTACAATGAATAAAAGCAATAGATGAACTTGTTAAATTAGCTGTTACATTGTCCGTAATATTAAAATGATCCCAACTACTCCATTGAAATAACAAGTTCTGATTAGAATCTAATTCTTGAATAATTAGTCCTTCAACCATAGCATTAGGGTCTCCACCAGAAACTACTGTGTCCATAGCATACGGCTGATCATCATAAGCAAATAATATATAATTACCATTTTCTAGTGCAATAAAATCGTGAAGATCTGATGTATAACCATTTTTACAGTACACAGAATCTACCACATTTTCAAGTGAGTCCATAACAAACCAGCCCTTAGATAATCTATCATAATAAGTAATCTTATTGTTGTCATTCACCTTAAAATCCCAGCCTTTAAGGCCCAAGTTGTCCCAAAAAATTAATGCGCCAGATGAATCTAAAATGCTTATTGGCTTGGCAGGCTGACCACCAGTCTGAAAAAATAAATTGCCTGATGATGGATTGGTGTTTATAGAAACGGAATAATTAGGTTGAGAATAACTAATTAAAAAAAATAGCACGTAAATAATAGTAATTAAACTTCTTTTCATGTCACAAAATTAAAAAAAGTAGTTTATGAACAAAAACAGATTTTGATTAAGCTAAATTATATTAAAAAATATGTACAAAATGTCAAAGTTTAAAACTTATTTACTTCAACTTACTTTTAAACAAGAAATTTAAAAGTTAAGCCGAAGAAAGCGAACCCTCGTCTAACTAGAAGATTAAATTGCAAGCGCATAGTTGCTATTCTCTTTATGGACTTGGGAAATAAGATTTACGAAAGTAATCTCAAGACCATATAATGATAGCACCCAAAGAGATAGTACGATTCATATACTCAACTTTATAAGCAATTATTTGAAAAACTCATCTGTGAAAAGTACTAAATAAGTCAAAAGCTGAAAAAATTTCATTTTTTTTTAAAATCATATTAAATAATTCACAATTAATAAAAAGAAAACTTTTAAATTTGAAGACATAATATTTGTCTATCAAGTTAATCCTACCATACTTATAATATAACAATGCAATTGAATAAGGAAGATGTACTAAAAAGCATTAGGAGCTTTATTGGAGCTAATAATGAACTAGCTGTAAAAGAGGCTACACACCAAATAAAAGTATTTGAAGTTATATTTCAAAAAGAGATAGAAAGTTTCCAAGAAAAAGGTGAAGAAAACGAGAAAAATATAAATCCAGAAAATGACCAAGAAAATATTCTAATTTTTAAAGCCATTGAAGAATTTAAAAAAGAACAAACTCAGAAAAAAGACAAAAAAAAGAAAGAAGAAAAAAGCAATATAAAATTAAAAAAAGAAATTCTAGAGAATTTTCAATCTCTAATTAATGGGAAAGAAGAATTAGGACACTTAGCAAGAGGAATTAAAGACATTAGAACCAATTGGAATAAAATTGGAAGTATTTCTCCAAAAGAAGATCATAAGCTTCAGCAGGAATTTAGCAAGCTTAATGAATCATTCAATTACAATTTCAACATCTATAAAGAACTTAAAGAAAATGATTTAAAAAGAAATTTCTCTCTTAAAAATCAGATAATTCACGAACTTAAAAACTTAAGTGAACTTAAAGACTTTAATAAATTACAAATAGAGCTAAAGATTTCACAAAACAAGTGGGAGGAAGTAGGACCTACCTTCAAAGAACATTGGGAAGAACTTAAGAAAAAATATTGGTCTGAAGTTCATATAATACAAAAGAGAATAAACGAATTCTACAGCAAATTAAAGTCTAATCTTAAAGAAAATCTTAAAAAAAAGAAGCAACTAATTAACAAGGCAAAAGATCTTTCCGTTCAGGAAACAAGCGATTCTAAAGAATGGGATTTAGTAGCTAATGAGTTTAAAAAATGCCAAGCAGATTGGAAAAAAATAGGGCCTGTTCCCAAAACAGAAAATGATAAAATATGGAAAGAGTTTAGATCTTACTTTGATGTGTTTTTTGACAAAAGAAATGAATTTTTAAAAATTGAGAAGGATAACAATAAAGAAAACTACGATTCCAAACTTCAATTAATAGAAACTGCAAAAAATTACGTGGAAAACATTAAAAATGATAGTAATCCACTATTAATTAAGAAACTGCAAGAAAAATGGAAGGAAATTGGAAATGCTGGAAGGTTTGCAGAACAAAAACTTTGGAAAAAGTTTAGAGCTCAGTGTGATTTATTTTTTGAAACAAAAACACAAAATCGAAACTCAATTATTTCTGCTGAAAAAGAAAACTTAAACACCAAAAATTCATTAATTACAGAATTCAAAAAATCAGGTAAATCAAGCTTTTTAGAACTCATGGATTTTATTGATGAATTCCAAAAGACTGGGGAAGTTCCAAGAAAAAGTTCAGAGAAAATAATAAATGAATTTGAAAAATTAATTCATTCCATAATAAAAAATAATAATTTCATTAGCGAGGAAAAGCATAAAATTACAAGAGCTATAAAATCCTCTTTACTAAGCAACTCTTCAGATCCAGAAACAACTTTTATAAACGAGAAAAACAGAATAAACAAACTTATTAATACTACTTTAAAAGAAACAACTCAACTAGAGAATAATTTGGGATTCTTTTCCAATGCTAAAGGAAAAATGCTGGAGGATTTTCAATCCAAAATTGAAAAAAACAAAATTAAAATTTTAGAATGGAGAGATGAATTAAAAAAGCTATCCGAAGTCTATCATAAAAATTAATTCTATCTTTCAATAAAGGATCTATCATGGAAAAAGAGGTGTTAATAACAGATGATGCTGTTGTATTAGGAATATTAATGCTTTCGTTGGGAATAGTCTTTTATACAGAGTCTTTAAAACAAGGCTTTTGGCCAAAATTTTATAAAATAGTTCCTGGTTTATTTATGGCATACCTAATACCTGCTATATTAACTACTGCTGGAGTTATTTCTCCAGAATGGGAAGTCACTAGTAGTAACGGAGATGTAACAACCCATACTTCCAAATTATACTTTGTAGCAAGCAGATATTTTCTTCCTGCAGCTTTAGTTTTAATGACCTTAAGTATTGATTTAAAAGCTGTTTTCGGACTCGGGTGGAAAGCTTTGGCTATGTTTTTCACTGGAACTATAGGAATTATAATTGGTGGACCTATCGCAATCTTATTAATTTCTACCGTTTCTCCAGAAACGGTTGGAGGAGCTGGTCCAGATGCAGTTTGGAGAGGGTTATCTACACTTGCTGGAAGTTGGATTGGTGGAGGTGCTAATCAAACAGCGATGTTAGAGATTTATGGTTACAACCAAAAGTTATATGGTGGAATGGTATTTGTGGATATTGTTGTAGCAAATATCTGGATGTCTATCATATTAATCGGAATAGGTAAATCTGAAAAAATAAATAAATGGTTAAAAGCCGATAACTCCTCCATAGAAGCATTAAAGGAAAATGTATCAAGATTTTCTCAAAAAATTAAAAGAAATCCTTCTCTTACAGATATTATAATCATAATGGCTATTGGATTTGGAACTGTAAGTTTTGCTCATCTTTGTTCAGGGTTATTAAGTACTTTTTTTGAGAGTTTTATAGCTACTATATCTTCACCTAGCACACGAAACATTTTTACATTTCTTGAATCTAAGTTTTTCTGGATTATAAGTATTGCTACAATTGTATCTATTGGGCTTTCTTTTACAAATGCTAAAAATTACGAAGGTGCTGGAGCAAGCAAATTCGGCAGTGTATTTATTTACATTCTTGTGGCAACAATTGGAATGAAAATGGACTTGACTATGATTTTTGACAATATGGGTCTAATTTCCATAGGTATTATTTGGATGAGTATACATGCATTACTTTTAATTTTAGTTGCCAAACTAATCAAAGCACCATACTTTTTCTTGGCTGTTGGTAGTCAGGCAAACGTTGGTGGAGCAGCTTCTGCTCCGATAGTTGCCTCTGCTTTTCATCCTTCTCTAGCCACTGTAGGTGTATTATTGGCTGTTGTTGGATATGCTGTTGGAACAGTTGGTGCAATAATATGTACAATCTTAATGGAAATTGTAAGTGCTTGAAAAGTTAAAATTAATTTATGTATAGACTATTACTTAAAATTTCAGGATGGAAAGTTGACACAAATACTCCTGAGGAGTATAAAAGATGTGTTTTAATTGGAGCGCCACATACTAGTAATTGGGATTTATTTTATGCTATATTATTATTAAAAACTCTAAAAGTTCCGTTCAAATTCACCATTAAAAAACAGTGGTTTAGATTTCCATTTAATTTCATTATTGGCCCTTTAGGTGGAGTACCAATAAATACCAAGCAGAAAGAAAAAAATGGCAATGTTAAAGTAATGGCTGATTTTTTTAAAAAAAATAAAGAATTTGCAATGGCTATTACTCCGGAAGGAACAAGATCCTTAAAAGAAAAGTGGAAAAGTGGATTTTACCACCTTGCTAAAGACAGTAATCTTCCAATATGTTTCGGGTACTTGGACTACAGAACCAAAATTGCGGGAATTGGAGGACCAATATTTCCTTCAGAAAATAAGAACTCAGATATGAAAAAGATTATGGAATTTTACAATACTAAAACACCAAAATTTCCCGAAAATTTCTCACTGGATAAGAGGTTTATTTAATAGTGTTTTTGAGATAGAAGAAATGCATGCAGATCACGTGGGGAAAACTAATTGCAGAAAGAAAAATAAAAAAATAAGCTATACTCTTTTCAGAGTTTAGATTTAAATAATTTATAGCAATAACATAGAGTAATATTGCACCAATATTAAAAGGTAAAGCATTTATAAACATCTTTATATGTGAATGGTTTAGCTTCTTTTTTAAATGCATCCACCCAATTCTGCTATGTTGAAATATAAAATATAGACCAAAGGTTAAAAGCAAACTTTCATGGTTAGAAAAAAAGAAGAATGCAACAATTATCATCCATTCTACTTTCTTATAATAAATAGCTGTTAAAAAAGGAACAACAAGTAATAAATTCCCCAATAAAATAGAATCAAAGTTTAACATTGGAAGATTAATATTCATAAGTATTAATACTTTAGAAAACTCTTCAAAATGAATTAAAAACAAAGAACTAAAAAGAATAATTCCCCATAATAAAGCAATAAAGTTGGACTCTATTTTCCAATTATTAATTTCCGTTTGACCAAAATGCCATGCTGAGTAAATTAAAAAAAATATTAAGCCTATAATTGGAAGCCAAAACCATACAAGTAAAATAGGAACCATCATGGCTAAATAATAAAAAATGAACTTGATATTAATGGTGTTTTTTTTACTTAGGATTTCGGTTAAATGATCTAAAGCACCATGTGGAATTCCTAAGATTAACAAACCAAAAGTTAAAACAGTTAAGTTATTAGAGGATAAATTTAATAGCTCATTGGATGCATTACTTTCTTCTAATAATATGTACAGAATCATTAAAATCGGAAAAAAAAGGTTTTTAAACTTCCAGTAAAACCAATAAAATATAGATTTTATAAATATTCCAATTTGTAATTTGTAGAACATAGTTAAGTCTTCTTTGAAAGAAGTTTGTTCATCTAAGAATTTCAGAACGAAGTATGAAGATTTCACATTAAATAATCTTTCAAAAATTGGTTTACCTTTTGATGGCCAAAGTGTAAGAATTATCAATAGTAATTGGTCATAAAAAAGGAATCTTTTATTGGGTTTTAGCTTCTTTGCTTTTAAAACCCCTTGGTCACAAATCAATTGAGCATGACGATACATGTTTTTAAAAGCGTAACCTGTACTTGGCTTAACATTGCCTGCTCTTGTTCCTATATTTACCCAAGTTTTTCCAGAAGATTGCTCTGGCAAATTGGAACTCATTGGAATTACCCCTTTTTCGTGAGAAATCACCTTATAAGCACCGAAATTTTTAGTTATAAATTTATCTAATTCCTTCTCTGCCTCCAACTTATCAATTATTTTCTTTCCAAATCTTGTTAATTCTATTAATGCTGTATTAGAACTATATGGTAGAATATATACAAATTGTGTAGATTCATCTTGAGGAATTCTAAAATCCATCATATGGTAAACACTTTGATCTAGTTCTTGATCTTTCAGTTCAACTTTTATACCAAAAAATGATTGTGAAATATTGAATTCTCCATTTAAAATGTTTTTAAAATCTGGAGGTCTACTATCAAAAACCCAGTCTGATTTATATTGTTTTTTTAAAGTATTTATTTCTAATTTTTCTTTTTCTTCAATTTTCAATACTTTTTCCATTGAATGTTCAATATTGTATTGAAGCATAATTTTTCTTGACCAATTGTATAGATCAATACTATCCACATGAAAATATTCTGTTGGACTTATTGGACTACTTTCATTGTCATTGATTTGAATACTTGTCCAGCTTTTCGATACAATTGAGTTAAAGTTTTTATATATATCGTCATTTCTATTGGCCCAAAAGCAAAAGGTTTTATCATTTTCAAGTTTTTCACTTGGTTCTACAATTAAAAGTTTTTTATTAGTGAGTAACGATTGTTTTGCCATTTCAATTAACAAGATGCATGTACTTGCACCCCAACCAACAAAAATAATATCGTAATGGTGATTATTTTTTAACAAAATTCAATTTGAGTTAGACAATATATAACATTTAGCAATTAAATATTTTAATTTTACCTAATTAAAAATCTAGAAATGCGAAATCTTTTAACTCTTTTAACAATTATTTTATTGCTACCTATTTGCAATGCTCAAAATACTTCTAAAGACACTTTACAACTGAGCGATGCAGTACTAGGTTACTACAAAGGGCTGTATCCTGAAAACTTAAACGGCCTTAATTGGAACGAAATCAACGAGCTATATATTCAAGAAAAAAATGACCTTATAATTTTTAATTCTGCCAATAATTGGTCTGCTAAAAAACACTCTATTAGCACGAAAATAATTAAGGATAAGAGCGTGTCAAAATTTAAATCTTTTAGATATTTTAGTAAAAACTCCTATTCCTATATTTTGGGTGAAAACTTTATTTACAAAAACAATAAAGAAAATCTTATAATTACAACTTCAATTAATGCTTCTAACAAAGATATAAGCCCTGATAAAAACAAAATTGCTTATACCATTGACAATAATTTGTTTTTATCTAATAGGGAAGACTCAGTTATTGAAATCACAAATTTTGAAGATTTAAATATAGTTTCTGGTCAATCTATTCACAGGTATGAATTTGGAATCACAAAAGGGACTTTCTGGAATAATCAAAGTTCTAAAATTGCCTTTTATCAAAAAGATGAAACTGATGTTCATAATTACCCATTATTAAATATAAATAACACACCGGGAACTGTTAAATATATAAAGTATCCAATGGCAGGACAGAAAAGTGAATATGCGAAGATTGGAGTATATAATTTAAAAAATGAAAAAGTTACCTACTTAAAATTAACCCAACCTAAAGATCATTATGTAAGTAATTTAACATGGGGGCCAAAAGGTGAGTTTATCTATGTAGCAGAATTAAATAGAGATCAGAATCATTTGAAATGGGCTCAATACAGTGCAAATACAGGATTAAGAATTAAAACAATGTTTGAGGAAATTAATTCTAAATGGGTAGAACCTGAACATCCTCTTTACTTCATTCCTGAAAAGGAAAATGAATTTATTGCATTAAGTGAAAAAGATGGTTTTATGAATCTTTATCACTATAATACTGATGGGCAATTAATAAATAAAATAACCAATAATAAATGGGTAATTACAAAGGTTCTTCTTGTTTTACAAAATAAAATATTTTTTGAAGGAACTGGGGACGACCCAAGGTCAATTCATGCGTTTTCGGTAAATTTAGACGGTTCAGGAATTAAAAAAATCACAACTGTTGAAGGAGTTCATTCAACACAAATTAGTCCCAATCATCAGTTCCTACTTGATCAATATTCTAATTCTAAAACACCTGGAATATCTCAATTAATTAATCTTAAAACATTTAAAACCAATATAATCCATAAAACAGAAAACCCTATTAATAATTTAACATTAGGGAAATCAGAAATGATTAAGTTAAATAATCAAAGTAATGACGAATTATATGGAAGGTTAATAAAACCATCAAATTTTGATGAGAATAAAAAATATCCTGTATTAGTTTATGTTTACGGTGGTCCACACGCTCAATTAGTAACAAATGATTGGTTAAACGGAGCAAGTTTATGGATGTATTGGATGGCAGAACAAGGATATCTAGTTTTTACAGTGGACGGAAGGGGTTCTGAAAACAGAGGATTTGACTTTGAAAGTTCAATTTTTAGAAACCTTGGATATAATGAAATGAAAGACCAAATAACAGGCATTGAATTTTTAAAATCTTTGAAGTATGTAGATTCAAAACGAATAGCATTATATGGGTGGAGTTATGGTGGTTTCATGACAACTTCTTTAATGACTCAAAATTCAGGGTTATTCACTTGTGGAGTTGCTGGAGGTCCTGTTATTGATTGGAAATGGTATGAAATAATGTATGGAGAAAGATATATGGATAATCCCAAAGATAATATTGACGGATATTCTTCTAATTCTTTATTGAACCATGCAAAAAATTTAGAAGGTAAATTATTGCTAATTCATGGCACTAACGACGATGTAGTAGTGATGCAGCATAATTTAGCTTTTATTGAAAAATGTATCCAAGAAGGAAAACAAGTAGATTTTTTCCCATACCCTATGCATAAACACAACATATATGGTTACGATAGAGTTCATTTAATGCAAAAAGTTTTAAATTATATTATTGAAAACAACCATTAACTTTTAGAGTCTTTCAAGTAAACTGTTTAAGAAAAGAAAAATAATTTTATCTTCGAACGAATTATGAAAATCATCATAAAAAGCATACTATCAATAATTCTAATTTTGGGATTATTAAATGTTCAAGGTCAATTTGCTACCATAAGAGGAACTGTTTACGAGAAAGAAACTGGGGAGCCCTCGTTTGGAACAAATGTTAAAATAAAAGGAACTGGGACAGGTTCCTCATCTGACTTAAATGGATACTATCAAATTAGCAAACTTCCAGCGGGAAAAATCACCCTTGAAATTTCCAATATTGAGTTTAAAACTATAGAATATACTGTTGATTTAAAGAAAGGAAAAATCACTACTAAAAACTTCTTTATGGAAGTTAACGATGAGATTTTAGACGAGTTTGAATACAGCGCAGAGGCAGAAGAGAGAAAAACAGAGGTTAAAATGTCAGTAATTACTGCAACTCCCAAAGACATGGCTAGAGTTGTCGCCATTGGAGGTGAGCCAGATTTTGCCCAATACTTACAAACAACTCCTGGTGTTGTTACTACTGGAGATCAAGGTGGGCAAATGTATATTAGAGGAGGCTCTCCTATTCAAAACAAAGTGCTTTTAGATGGCATGACTATCTATAATCCTTTCCATTCAATTGGTTTCTTCTCAGTATTTGACATTGACATTATGAGAAGTGCAGATATTTACACAGGTGGGTTTTCCGCGAAATATGGTGGCAGGATTTCTTCAATAATGGATATTACCACCATTGATGGAAATAAAAAAAGACACAAAGGAAAAATTTCGGTAAATCCGTTTGGTTCTAAATTAAAAATTGAGGGGCCAATCAAAAAATTAAATGAAGAAAATAACAATTCAACTGCATCTTATATTTTTTCGGGAAAGACATCCTATCTAGAACAAACATCTAAAAAACTTTACAGTTACATAGATTCTAATGGCTTACCGTTCAATTTTACAGATTTATACGGAAAAGTATCCATTAATGGGACTACTGGAAGTAAAGTCAATTTTTTTGGATTTAGCTACAACGATAGAGTTAGATACAAGGCTGTTTCGGACTTGAACTGGAACTCTTGGGGAGTAGGTTCTAATTTTGTGGTTGTTCCGGCTAGTTCGCCTGTTCTTATAATGGGTAAATTTAATATTAGTGATTATAAAATATCACTTGCCGAGCTTGACCCAATTAATGCTGGAGACACTTTAGATCCTAGAGAGAGTAGAATTAATGGCTTTAATTTAGGATTTGATTTTAAATATTTTCTTGGCGAAAATGAAATTAAGTATGGAATTGAAGTAAATGGATTTACTACAGATTTTAATTTCTTTAATAGTGTTGGAAGAAAAATTGAACAAAACAACAACACTACTGAGCTTGCAGGCTATATAGATGCAAAAATTATTAAGGGACTTTTAGTAATTAATCCAAGTTTTAGAGCCCAGTACTATGCTTCATTAAGAAATTTCTCTCCTGAGCCAAGGATTGGTTTAAAATACAATATTTCAGAAAAATTTAGAATCAAAGCAGCATCAGGACTTTATTCTCAAAATTTAATATCTGCAAATTCTGATAGAGATGTTATTAACTTGTTTTATGGGTTTTTATCTGGTCCTGATAATTTGCAAGACTCTATTACCTTAGATAATGGTAAAACTGTTGAGAGAAAGCATTCTCTTCAAAAAGCTACTCATGCGATATTTGGTTTTGAGTTAGACCTAGCCAAGCATCTTACATTAAATGTAGAGGGTTACTATAAATGGTTTAACCAGCTAAGCAATGTTAATAGAAACAAGCTATACGAAGAAAACGATGATGCGCCAGATGTTCTAAGAAAAGATTTCGTAATTGAAACTGGAGATGCATATGGAACAGATTTCGTTCTTAAATACAGCAACGACAAAACCTATTTGTGGGCTGTTTATTCCCTTGGTAAAGTCTTAAGATGGGACGGAATCAGAACTTACTCGCCATTATTTGACCGAAGACATAATATTAACCTTGTAGGAACACAAAATTTTGGAACTGGATGGGAAATTAATGTTAGATGGAATTTTGGAAGTGGACTTCCATTTACTCAAACTCAAGGTTACTACCATTCAATAGATTATTCTCAAGGAATAAATACCAATATTTCAACGGTAAATGACGATCAACTTGGAATTATTTATGCAGATTTAAACCAAGGGAGATTATCATCTTATCATAGACTAGATTTAGCTGTTAAAAAACATATCGAATTGGGTGAAACCTCTACTATTGATGTAACATTTAGTGTGACGAATTTATATTCGAGAAAAAATATTTTTTATGTAGATAGAATTACTACTGAAAGAGTATACCAGCTTCCTCTTCTTCCTAGTTTAGGTGCAAGTTGGAAATTTTAAGTCCTTTTTTTTTTAGATATTGGAATTAAATATTAACTTTAATTCCCGTATCAAAATCTACATACGGAATGTCTCTATCATCTACTAAATATATATTTGTAACAGGGGGAGTCACCTCATCTTTAGGTAAAGGAATTGTCTCAGCGTCACTAGCAAAACTTCTACAATCTAGAGGACTGAATGTCACAATTCAAAAATTAGACCCCTACATAAATGTAGATCCTGGAACCTTAAACCCTTATGAACATGGAGAATGTTATGTAACTGAAGACGGAGCGGAAACTGACTTGGACCTTGGTCATTATGAGAGGTTTTTAAATATTCAAACTTCACAAAACAACAATGTAACTACAGGTAAAATTTATCAATCTGTAATCAACAAAGAAAGAAATGGAGATTATTTAGGTAAAACTGTTCAGGTGGTTCCACACATTACTAATGAAATAAAAGAACATATTTTAAAACTAGGTAAAGGAAAAGATTACGATGTAGTTATTACAGAAATTGGAGGTACAGTAGGAGATATAGAATCACTTCCTTTTATTGAATCTATAAGACAACTGAAGTGGAATCTTGGTCAAGATGTATTATTTATCCATTTAACGCTAATACCCTATTTATCTACATCTGGAGAACTTAAAACTAAACCAACTCAACATTCTGTAAAAACACTATTAGAATACGGAATACAGCCAGATATACTTGTTTGTCGAACTGAGTACCATTTAGATGCTTCGATTAGAAAAAAAATTGCATTGTTTTGCAATGTTGAACAAGAATGTGTTATTGAATCTATTGATGCAAAATCAATCTACGAGGTTCCTTTATTAATGCTTAATGAAAAACTAGATAGTGTAGTTTGTGAAAAATTAAAAATTAAAATAGAAAACAAACCCAGCTTAACCAAGTGGAAGAAATTTTTAAATAATTTACATGAGCCTGAACAAACTATAGAAATAGCATTAATTGGTAAATATGTAGAACTTAAAGACTCCTATATTTCTATTGCCGAATCATTAATACATGCAGGTGCGAAAAATAAAACAAAAGTAAATCTACACTGGATACATTCTTCTAAACTTGAAGAACAGGATTGCCAAACGGTTTTGAAGAATATTCATGGAATTATTGTTGCACCAGGATTTGGCTCAAGAGGAATTGAAGGGAAAATAAAAGCTGTTCAATATGCAAGAACAAAAAAAATACCCTTTTTAGGAATTTGTTTGGGTATGCAGTGTGCAGTAGTTGAATTTGCGAGAAATGTTTTAAAAATGGAAAATGCCAATTCCATAGAAATTGATTCCAATACAAAATATCCTGTTATTAGTATGATGGAAGAACAGAAAAAACTTAAGAAAATGGGAGGTACAATGCGACTAGGCTCCTACCAATGTGATATTAAAAAAGAAACATTACTTCACAAAATTTACCAAAAAGAAACTATTTCAGAAAGACATAGACACAGGTTTGAATTTAATAATCAGTACTTAAAAGAATTCGAATCCAATGGTTTGATTTTCTCAGGAAAAAATTCAAAAAACCAACTTATGGAAACCATTGAAATTAAAGATCATCCGTGGTTTATTGGAGTTCAATACCATCCCGAATATAAGAGTACTGTAGAAAATCCACATCCGATATTTCTTGGACTAATTGAAGCTGGTTTAAAAAAATCTCTATAATTTATTGATGTCTCCAGAAAAAATAGTTCATAAAATGATGAGTAATGATCTATTTAGTAAATGGTTGGGAATCGAAATTATTTCTATTAAAAGAGGATATTGTAAATTAAGTTCCAAAATTTTTGAAGACATGACCAATGGTTTTGATCTAGCTCATGGAGGAATCTGCTACAGTTTAGCAGATAGTTGTTTTGCATTTGCAGCAAATTCATTGGGGAAAATTTCTCTAACAAAAAGTGCAGAAATTTCTTATATTAAGAAAGTAGAACTAAAAGACACAATATTTGCTGTATGTGAACAAAATCAAAAAAACAGTAATCTATTCACAGTTAATATGTTCAATCAAAAGAAAGAAGAAATTGCTATTTTTAAAGGAATTGCACATTTCACAAATAAGGATTGGCTTTAAATACATATTTTCAACCTTATTTTGAACTAACTTTAAATAAAAACAACTATGAAATCAGCATACATTCTAGATGCAATAAGAACACCTATAGGTGCATTTGGTGGTTCATTAAGCAATCTCAGAGCAGATGATTTAGCTACTGTGCCTTTAAAAGCACTAATAGAAAGAAATCCTAAAGCAGACTGGGATCAAGTAGAAGATGTTATTTTAGGATGTGCAAATCAAGCTGGAGAAGACAATAGGAATATTGCCAGAATGGCTCTGCTCTTAGCGGGATTACCTTACAAAATAGGTGGAGAAACTATTAATAGACTTTGCTCCTCTGGTATGGCTGCGACAATTAATGCATATAGGTCGATAGCTTTATCGGAAGGAAATTTATTTATTACCGGAGGAATAGAACATATGACTCGAGGACCTTGGGTTATATCAAAAGCATCCAAAGCCTTTGGAAGAGATGTTGAAATGCACGACTCTAGTTTTGGATGGAGGTTTATCAATCCTAAAA
Source organism: Bacteroidetes bacterium MED-G20 (assembly GCA_905181675.1). Classification (GTDB taxonomy): domain Bacteria; phylum Bacteroidota; class Bacteroidia; order Flavobacteriales_D; family Parvicellaceae; genus MED-G20. Next base: position 2,221 of record CAJIYZ010000015.1, on the reverse strand, counting down.
TGGCTGAACTGTATGGCACGGATGCAATGGGGCAAACTGCAGAAAATTTAGTAGAGCTGTATAATATTTCCAGAGAGGACCAAGACTTATTTGCATATAATTCTCAAATGAAAGCTGCCAAAGCCAAAGATAATGGGAGGTTATCCGAAGAAATTTGTTCTGTTAAAATACCTCAAAGAAGAAAAGAAGATTTAATATTTAGTTCAGATGAATTTATAAAACCTCATACATCTCTTGAAAAATTAGAAACACTAAGACCTGCTTTTAGAAAAGATAATGGATCTGTTACTGCAGGAAATTCATCTGGACTAAACGATGGTGCTGCAGCTTTAATAATTGGTAATGAGCTTGCAGCAAAGAAGAATCATTTTGAACCAATGGCAAGAATAGTGGGTGCTGCAGTTGCGGGAGTAGAACCCAAAATTATGGGAATAGGCCCTGTAGAAGCAAGTAAAAAAGTTCTTAATAGAACCGGTCTGTCTCTTGACCAAATGGATATAATTGAGATTAATGAAGCATTTTCTGCACAAAGTTTGGCTTGCACAAGAGCTATGAAATTAGAGGATAATGATACAAGAATTAATCCAAATGGAGGAGCAATAGCTATTGGCCATCCTTTAGGAATGACGGGAGCTAGATTGTTACAAACTGCTGCAATAGAACTGCAAAATCAGAACAAAAAATATGCATTGGTAACCATGTGTATTGGAGTTGGACAGGGATATGCAACTATAATTGAAAAACCATAACAATGATTTTCGAATTTAAGGGAAATAAACCGGTAATTGACCCTAGTTCTTTTGTTCATCCTCAAGCAAATGTCACAGGAAATGTAGTTATTGGCAAAAATGTTTACATAGGCCCAGGTGCTGCCTTACGAGGTGACTTTGGGAAAATAATTATCAAAGACGGAGCCAATGTTCAAGAAAACTGTACCATTCACATGTTTCCTGGTGTAACAGTCACCATAAATGAAGGAGCCCATTTAGGACATGGTTCTATAGTACATGGAGCTACTATTGGATTCAACTCAATGATTGGCATGAATGCCGTTGTTTTAGACGATGCAATAATAGGAGACGAATGTATAGTTGGAGCTTTAACATTAGTTAAAAGTGAAATGGTTATTCCAGATAGAAAAGTAGTAGCTGGCAACCCTGCAAAAATCATTAAGGATGTTAGTGACGAAATGATAGCTTGGAAAACTGAAGGAACTAAAATATATCAGAGTTTGGCAAAAGATTGTAATACTTCTCTTAAAGAAACTACTCCACTAACTAAACCAGTAGAAATAGAGAGTACGGATGAAAAAGGCTATAAAACTTGGAAAAAGACTAACAACTAAAAGAATACAATTTTTAGATAAAACTAATCAAAGTCGAACTCAAAAAGAAAAAGCATTACTATAAGTGTTTTTAATTTTAAAATTTCTTGTGAAAAGAATATAAAATTTCAGGAAGAAAAAATACAAGTGTTTTCTCACAAAAATTTATTCTCTTTCATCCATTCGTCGTTGTACATCTTACCAACATATCTACTACCAGAATCGTGAAGAAGAACTACAACTACATCCTCTTTCTTAAAATGCTTTTTTAACTGAATCACCCCTTTAACTGCTGCACCACATGAATTACCTGCAAAAATACCTTCCTCTCGCGCAATTTTTCTTGTGTAGACAGCAGCATCTTTATCTGTGACTTTTTCAAAACCATCAATAATATCAAAATTCACATTTTCAGGAAGAATATCTTCTCCTATTCCTTCTGTTATATAAGAATATATTTCATCTTTATCGAAGATTCCTGTTTCATGGTATTTCTTAAAAACAGAACCATAGGTATCGATTCCCCAAATTTTAATAGCTGGGTTTTTTTCCTTTAAATACTTCCCTACTCCAGATATTGTTCCTCCAGTACCTACTCCAACAACAAAATGGGTTATTTTACCATTTGTTTGGTTCCATATCTCTGGGCCTGTTTGCTGGTAATGTGCCAATGAATTAGAAGGATTATCGTATTGATTTACATACCAAGAATTTGGAGTTTCATCTGCAATTCTTTTAGAAGTTGAATAATAAGAACGTGGATCTTCAGGTGCAACATCAGTAGGACAGACAATTACTTCTGCACCTACAGCGCGTAGAATATCAAATTTCTCTTTAGACTGTTTGTCAGTAGAAACACAAATTAATTTATAACCTTTGACAATTGCTGCTAGAGCA
>CAJIYZ010000014.1 GCA_905181675.1 Bacteroidetes bacterium MED-G20 | reverse complement strand
ATTTGAAGGTAAAAAACCACTTAAAGGATACGTTTACCTGAGAAATAAATAATAATGAAAAGACTAATATTAATATCTATATTTTTTAGTTTCTTGATTTCTAGTAAATCTCAACAAGACGCAATGTTTACATATTATATGTTTAATCATCAATCTGTAAACCCTGCTTATGTTGGTTCAAAAGATGTGATAAATGCAACAATGCTTAATAGATCTCAATGGACAGGTTTTGAAGGAGCACCTTGGTCACATACAATATGCGTAAACACACCGTTAATAAATGAATCTTTAGGCTTTGGGTTAAGCTTTTCCAACGATAGAGTAGGACCAACAGTGTTAAATAATCTTACTTTGGATGTAGCTTACCATTTAGATTTGTTTAGTGACCATAAGTTGTCCATGGGAGTTAAAGTTGGTGGAAACCATTCCAGATTTGATTTAAATAAATTAGAATTAGATAATCAAATTGACAATTCTTTTATGGTAAACAATGCAAAATTCATGCCCAATTATGGATTTGGTTTGTACTATTATACACCAAAATTTTATTTTGGAATATCTTCACCACACTTAGTAAATTATGATTTTAATTCAACTCAAAGACATTATTTTTTAATAGCTGGAGCATTATTTAAAATCAATGATGAAATAAAAATAAGACCTAGTTCTTTCGTGAAAGTTACTAGAAATTCTGCCAGTACATTAGATCTTTCGGCTTTGCTAATCTTAAAGGATAAAGTATGGGCTGGGCTAGCATTTAGAGCTCCCTTTGGATTAGTATTGCCAAGTTCAAAAAATGGAGGAGGTTATGCATTATTGGCTGGTATCAATATTAACGATCAGATTTCTGTCGGCTACTCCTTTGGTTATTCACTTGGCAATCAGACGTTTAAATACAATGGAGGAACTCATGAAATTTCTATTAGATATGATTATTTATATGAAGTGAAAAAGGTTATAAAATCTCCAAGATACTTTTAATGATTGCGAATTTAAAATACATAATATTCATATTCTTGTCTGCTTTATTCAGTGTGTCTTTTTCTCAAAATAATAACGTTAATCAAGTTATCAAAATAAATGGAAAAGATGGAACTACTCGTTATTATAAACAAGGGATTTTAGTTAAAATTGATTCTAACTTATCTAATAGTAATTCTAACCCTTTAAAATCCAATAAATACATTTATAAAAATGCTCCAATTTTTCAATATGGTTTTGGGAAAAGTGATCAGGTAGCTATAGATTGGGGAAATTATCATTTTGATAAAGAATCTTACAAAAAAGCTATTGAAAGATTTAGAGAAGTAGAAGATAAAAATTTAGATATTTTACGTAAACTAGGAAAATCCTATTTGAATTTAAATAATCTAGATAGTTCCGAGCATTATTATAAAATTGTTGCTGAAAAAACCAATAGTTCTGTAGACTGGTACAATTATTCACATTTACTATATATGAATGAGAAATTTGATCAAGCAGAGAGTATTAGAAATAAATATGCCAACTCTTCCAAGGAAAAAAGAGCTGAGATATTTAAGAGTAATTCAGCTCATAAAGAATTGTTAGATAATATTTCTAAAGTAGATCTTATTAATTTATCTATTAATACTGAAAATTCTGACTTTGGCGCTTATGCAGTTAGAAACGATTCAACAGATTCTTATTATACTTTATTTACAAGTGCAAATAAGTCCTCTTTAAAAGAAATCAAAAAGTCCAAATTTGTAAAGCCTGATCAACCTACCTATGATATTTTCATAACCCAGTTAAACTATCCTTCTCTTGAAGTTTCCTCGCCAGTTTCTTTAAGTGGACAATTGTCTAATGAGTATCAAGAGGGCCCTGCTATTGTTACTAAAGATCAAAAAACTATTTATTTCACTAGGAGCAATAATGTAGAAGCAAAAGACGATGCTCTATATCTTAGCTTATATTCAGTTACAAAAGGGATGATAGATAAACAAGATAGCATTATTCCTTTTTCAATTAACGACGACCATTACTCAGTTATGCACCCAACTATATCCAATGATGGGGGGAAAATATTTTTTTCAAGCAATATGCCTGGTGGTTATGGTGGTTTAGATTTGTATTACTGCGAAATTTTAGGTGTTCAGGTTGAAAAAGTTAATGGAAATTCAAAAAAACTAAATAAGTTATCCGATCCAATAAACCTAGGGAAAAGTATCAATACCGAAGGCAACGAGGTTTTTCCTTATTTTATGAATGATAATATTTTATTTTATTCATCGGATGGAAGAATTGGAATAGGAGGCTTAGATATTTTCATGGCTCAAAACTATTTAGATTCGTCTTTGTTGGAAATAGATAATATTGGAAAACCTTTTAATTCCTCCAAAGACGATTTTTCTTTTTTTATATCACAGGATATTAAGTTTGGATTTTTGTCTTCCAATAGATCTGGAGGAAAAGGAGATGATGATATTTATTGTTTCAAACTTAACTTAAGTATTTCAGAAGGCACAGACGATTATTACACTATGGTAAAAGGAGAGACCCTAGAAGTTATTTCAAATTCTGTTCTTAGTAATGATTTCCTAAATGATACTGCCAAAAGTTTCCTTAGCCAAAATGCTTTTCACAAGGCAAAACTAATAAGTAAGCCTTCTAATGGTAAAATCAAATTTAATAGCGACGGAACTTTTATATATACACCCGAAAATGACAGAGTAACTGTTGATTTTTTTACTTATAGGATTTTAAATGATCAATATTCAAATGATACAATAAGCGTGTTTATTAAAGCTTTAGACAAAACAGTTCCTGTAGCCCATGACGATCATTACGTTATAAAAAAAGGAGAAAACTTTTCTGCAGACTCAATAAATGGAACATTACATAACGATATTGATTCTGGTGGCGATATTCTCAGTACTATTTTAATCGACAAGCCTCTTCATGGAGAATTGATGTTAAAAAAAGATGGGTCTTTTACGTATGCTCCAGAAGACTATTATGTAGAATCAGACACTTTTAGATACGCAGTTACAGATGGTCAATATTATGATACTGCAGAAGTTACTCTAACCAGGTTGGTTTCTGGAGTTGATATAGCCACAATAATAGAAATTGAGCCAATTTATTTTGACGTGAACAAATCTAATATTAGAGACGATGCTGCTAATGAACTTCTCAAAATAGTAAAAGTAATGAATGATTACCCAGACATGGTAGTTGAATTAGGGTCGCACACCGATTGTAGAGCTTCTCAAACTTACAATAGAAACCTTTCGGAAAGAAGAGCCAAGTCATCTGCAAGTTTTATCAAAGAAAGAATCACTAGTCCCGAAAGAATTTATGGCAAAGGGTATGGGGAATCTAAATTGAAAAATAAATGTGAATGCGAAGGTTCTAGAATTGTACCTTGCTCAGAAGAAGAGCACCAAGAAAATCGACGTACAGAATTTCTTATAATAAAGATGTAATTTTAATATATTTGCGCATCTATGAAATCAATAAGATTCATATTTCTATTATTAATTGCTGGCATGAGTTATGTTTCTCATTCGCAGTGCTCTGATCTATCAGTAAATGCAGGAACCAATACAAACCTAATTACTGAGACTCTCTATCAAGAGAGCTTTGTAGGCCAAAATGGAAAAGGAGCTATTGGAACAAATCCTGTGGACTTAGTTGGTTGTTCTTGGACTATTGATGTTAATGCCGCAAGTCTTACAAATACCAACGATTACTTTAAAGTCAATAGTGAAAAATTAGAGGCAAGAGATGTTGACGGAATATGCTATTGGTATTCACCAATTATTAATATTCAAAATTATATTAATGTAGATCTATCTCTTATTGCAAGCCAGCTTTCGAACTCCAGCAGATACGAGGCAGATGATATTTTTTATTCTGAATATAGTCTTGATGGTAGCATTTGGACTTATTTCACCACAAAAGGTCAGATGTCAGATGGATTGCCATCCTCCAATATAAATGTTACTCAAAATGGGTTAAGAGGCTCAACAGTTCAAATAAGAGTTACAATGGATGTTGACCAAGATAATGAAAGGTTTAAGCTAGACGATATAAAAGTTACTGGACAGGCTTATAAAATAAATCTTTGTTTTGGAGATCCACTCAATCTTGGTGGTTCACCAACAGCTAATTGGGCAGGATCGGGAAATCCTACAATATCCTACAACTGGTCACCTTCGACTAATTTGACAGGTTCAAATATTTCAAATCCAATAGCTACTCCAACTTCCCCAGTTATTTATAAAGTGGTTGCTTCCATGGTAGACAACGGAGTTACATGCAAAGACAGTTCTTTATTTTATGTAAATGTAACACCTCAAGTTTCAGTTAGTAATTCAAGTCCAGTTTGTATAAATGATACATTAACCATTTCAGAACATGGAGGAAATGCAACTGCTTGGACATGGTCTTCCAATGGAAATGCAACTATTATTAGTTCCAATGATTCTTCTTCCCTAGTGGTAGGAATGGTAGACGGAGAGATTTTTTCAGTTTATGTAGAAGATGATGATGGCTGTTCTAATACAGCAACTACAACTATTTTAGTGAATCCAAAACCAAGTAATGTAACTTCATCTAATTATGGGAATTATTGCAGCTCTGATCCTGAGTTTCCACTTATTGGAGGGACTCCTCTTGGTGGATATTACAGTGGAGTAGGAGTAACTAATAATAGTTTTAATCCTTCGGCAGTAGGTTATGGAAGCTCTATTGAAAATGTAAATATTTTATATATATACGCAGATTTAAATGGATGTAGAGATACTTCAATTAGTCAAGTTTCTGTTCAGAAAGCACCTGAATTAGAATTAACTTCCTCATTTCTATCTTTATCGCCAACTGATACAAATTATATAGTAAGTTCACCTGGTGGTGATTGGAGTAAATGCGGTAATCAAAATCCAACATTTAATCTTAAAATGAATATTTCTAACATTAGTGTGGTTAATAATTCTGCTAGTATAAATTACGATATTGATTATGGAAATGGATTTAATGAAACAAATATTTTACCTGGAACAATTTTCAATAATACTTATTTTAATGAAGGGCCTTATATAATAACTGTTAAAGCAACTGATAATATAACTGGTTGTATAAGAGAGTATAAAAAGAATTTTTTCTTTGGAACTAATCCAGCAGTTTCCTTAGGGATTCCAGGTGGTACTCAAAATCAATGTGCCCCCAAAATATATGGATTTATAGCTTCTTTTTCGAATAATGCTGGAATTTTAAACTCTCCAGGTACTGTTTATAGAAAGTATACCAACGATGGAAAAGATGACTCCACTTTTATTCATCCAAACCCTGCAACAGATCTTTTAAGTGATACAATTTTTCATTCTTTTGACGAATCTTCATGTGGTTATTCCTCACAAGCCTACGATAATTCATTTTTATTAGGAGTTGCTGCTACTAATGGATGTGGTTCATCAAGTGCTGAGGTTTCTCCAATTACTCAGTCATCTCCTCCAGAAGCATATATAGAGATTGAAGATTCTATTTTTTGTATTAATAGTCCTGTTACTTTTAGAGATACCAGCTTAGGCGGGAAGTATGTTTACGGAGTTAATACAGGTTCTGGATTTACTTACGAATGTGATACTATTGATGCTGTTGCGTGGGAATTCACACCCAATACTGGATATACGGTTACTTCAGGTTCATTAGGAAACTATTCTGGACTTATGTACTTTGATAATACAACTCACGGTACACCAGAAATTCAAGTAGTTTTCCAAGAAGCAGGAAAGTATAGTGTTCAATTAAAAAAAGTCTCCCCATGTGGGAATTCTGAAGTTTCAGATGAAGATTTAAAGTCCTTCATGATTGATTCCTTACCAGACGCTGAATTTACCTTGGACAAGGACATGGACTGCGCACCTTTAGATATTAAAGCAGATAATATTTCAAAATCAATTGATGACTTTAATGCAGTTTTTGATTGGACTTACTCTACATTGACAGTAGGATGTCAGGGCAGTGCACCACCTTCGATAAATGAAGCTGCTTCTGACTCTGTTATCTTTGAGATATACAATGAGGATTTTACAGGTCAAAATGGTAAAGGTGCTTTAGGTACAACATCAGATTTAACCAATGTCAATTGGAATATTCTTGTCAATAATTCTATATGGGATAATTCAGACTGGTTTTATGTAAAAAATGAAAGATTTGAAGCAGTGAATGTTACTAATAATAATAATGACACTGCTTATTGGTATTCTCCAAATGTGGATATATCCAACTATCAATATGTTTTCTCAGAACTCAAAGCTTTTACTAATAATTCAGGGGGTGTTAAATCAATCAATTCTCAATATAAAGTAGATGGAGGATTGTGGACAGATTTTTCTAATAATTCTATGTTGTCTGGAAACTTTGCTAGCCCATCCGTTGTCTCTACAAATGGAATAAATGGAAATAATATTCAGCTAAGAATTGGAGTAAATCTTTCAGTTTCAACTGATACTATATTTTTTGACGATATTAAAATCAATGGATACTCTATTCCTGACTCACTAAATGCTGATTATTCTTTTAATTTACCAGGAATATATACTATAAACCTAACTGCAACGAATGTCTGTGGTTCTGATATTTTTAAAGACACGGTAACCGCAATTGGACCACCAGTATTATCTATAGAGAATATAATAGATACTTGTGATACTAAAACCCTAAACCCATCTGCAACTATAGACACTTGTTTTGGTACAATGAATACTTACAATTGGTCTTTTCCAGGTTCAATTGCCAATAATATTTCAATTCTAGAAACTCCAAACCCAATTCTTTACGATAGTGTTGGTGTTTTTAAAGTTTTTTTCAATGCATCAAACCAATGTGGTCTAGATAGTGATAGTTTAGGTTTTGAAATTCATGATAATCCAGTTATTTCAATGATAGAATTGGATTCTGTTTGTTTTGGGCTTTCTCTTGGCTTGTCTGCTTCTGTTAGTGAAGGTTCTCCCAACTACAATTATTTGTGGAGCTCTGTGAATGCAGCAATTTCTAATACTGGTATTGCAAATCCAGTAGTTTCAACAATAATAGATGATAATATATATCTAGAAGTTACAGATTTAAATAACTGTAAAGGATACGATACTATTTTTATAGATGTTCTTGAACTACCAACAGTAAACCCTGGTCTTAACCAGAGTATATGTCCAGAAGATACCGCATTTTTATTAGGTTCAATTTCTGATGCAATTCCACCATACACTTTCACATGGGATTCACCTTCTCTTTCTGACCAAACTATTTTAAATCCATATTATGAAATGAATGGTTCCAAAATATTTACCTTAACTGCTATAGATAGTTTTGGGTGTGTTAACTCCAGTAGTGTTAGCATTACTGAATTTAATTCTCCAATTGTAAATGCTGGTTTAGATACTTCATTATGTAATCAAAACATTGCAGTAGATTTTAATGGCTTGCCAAATGGTGGTCTATGGTCAGGAAATAAAATTGATAATTTGGGATTATTTATGCCAAATGGTATAGCTCAAGACACTGCTATTTATCAATATACAGATGGTAACGGATGTTACAACGAAGATACTCTTGTAATTAATGTAGCTGCAACAGTTTTAGCAGATGCAGGAATTGATTTTGAAAAATGTATAAGTGAAACTCAGGTTCCATTAAATGGACTTCCTCTAGGTGGATATTGGAACCATGTGAATATAAATTCACAAATTTTCACTGTAACTCAATCAGATACTTTAGACTTAGTATATTTCTATGGTTCTGGAAATTGTATTAATAATGATACAATGAACCTAGTAATAAATCCTTTACCCATTGTAGATCCTGGTAATGATTTTGAGTCGTGTATTGACCATGCAGATGAATTATTAGTTCCAAGTGTTCTTGCAGGAACATGGTTTGGAAATGGAATAACTAATCCAAATGGAATTTTCAACCCTTCTTCTGCTGGTTCTGGAATACACAATTTAAATTACTTTTTTAGAGATTCCAATAATTGTGAAGTTACAGAGTCTATTCAAGCAACAGTGTATTCTCTGCCAGTTGTAATAGCGCAAATAGATTCCGTTATTTGTGATCTTCCGGTTAATGTTACTTTAAATGCTTCTCCAAATGGTGGTAATTGGATAGACTCTAACATTACTAATAATGGTATTTACAGTCCTGACGGACCTGGAGTATTTAAAATATATTATGAGTATACAGATATAAACACTTGTTATAATATTGACTCTATGATTTTAACAGTTAATCCACCTCAAATTGCCAATGCTGGAGCTGATATTCAAGCGTGTGCAGATACAGGTTTAATTATGTTAAATGGTTTGCCTCCAGCTGCAGGAAATTGGTTTGGTAACGGAGTAACCTTAAGTGGTGACTATAATGTGTTAAATCCAGATACTGTAGACCTTGCTTATAATATTGGAACTGGAAACTGTTTCACTACAGATACAATGAATATATTGATACATCCTCTTGCTAAAATAATACTGGATTCAAGTTTTCAAATTTGTTTATTGGATGAAGATACTACCATTCAATTTTCACCTTTTGGTGGATTACTTGAAGGAACGGGTATATTAAATTCAAGTACTGGTATTTTTAGTCCTTCAACTGCTGGAGTAGGTATTCATAAACTAATTTATTCTTACCAGCACCCTGTAACAAGTTGTTGGAATTATGACTCTCTCGAAATTACAGTACAATCTTTACCAAACGTAAACTATACCCATGATACTATATTTTGTTTAAATGTTGGACACCAAGTTACTAATACAACTACCACTGTTCAAAATCATTATTGGTCCATTTCTAATGGAACTACCTCCAACTTAAACTCTCCAGTTTTCAACTTGAATACTGTAGGCTTTTATGATTTAAATTACATTGCTGAAACGAGTGCTGGATGTACAGATTCAATGAAAACTTCTTTTGAAGTACTGGCACCACCAACTGCATCTTTTTCTAGTCCAGACTCTGGATGTGGACCGTTACTTGTAGATTTTACCAACAACTCAACTGGAAAATATATTGATTACTTATGGGATTTAGGATTTGATAATCACTTGGGTGCAGATTCAATAACAATTGACACCATTCCATCTATTCATTCTTATCCAGCTGGAATATATTTTGACACTACATATTATACTTCTCTTACAGTGACTAATCTATGTGGAGTTGCTGTTCAAAATACTGAGGTTATTAGTATGCCAAAGCCTGTTTCTAGGTTCGGACTACTTTCCAATATTGGTGACTGCCTTTCTGGTTCTGTCACTTTAGCAAATAATAGTTATGGTCTACCTGATGTATTCTATTGGGATTTTGGAGATGGCTCTTTTGGTGCTAATAGTGATACTCTTTTTGACCATTATTATGCTCCTGGAAATACCAATACTTTTTTTAATATTATTATGTCTGTAACCAACGAATGTGGTACAGATACAACTACTGAAACTGTTACTATAGCTCCAAGTAATTTAGTAGCATTTTTCAGTGTGGACACTACAGTTGGTTGTGTTCCATTTACGCTAGATTTTAACCAGTTTACAGTCAATGGAAGTAATAACCAAAGCTGGGATTTTGACGACGGAAATTTTTCAAATTTATACTCTCCAAGTCATACTTTTACAGATAGCGGTATCTACCAAGTTTCTCTTTCTGTAAGTAATGCTTGTAACTTTGATACAGCTTATAAAACTATTAGAGTTAATACTTCTCCAAATATTTCATTTAATGTAATTGACGATACATTATGTGCTGGATCAACTTTTCAGTTTAACAATCTTTCTGACAATGGTATAAGTAATAATTGGGATTTTGGGGATAGTAGTTTTTCTTATTTAACCAATCCAACTCATATTTTCACAGATTCGGGATCTTATCGAGTTATTTTGACAGGATCTTCGTTAACCAATAGTTGTGAAGCATACGATTCTGTAGACTTAGTAGTATTGCCTTATCCAATAATCACTGCAACCTCTGACACTTCCAGTGGATGTATTCCTCTTCCAGTTAGTTTTTCTAGTACTACGAATTCTGTAGGATATTATCTTTGGGACTTTGGCGATGGAAATACTTCAACGTTGGATAATCCTTCACATACTTACATAGTAGATGGGTATTATAGTGTAAATTTAAGATTTGAAGATCTTAGTGGATGTGTAGATTCATTTGATTTTGATATTATTCCACATCCTGTTCCAACCCCTATTTTTACTCCAGTTCAGTTAGACACATGTGTTTTACCTATTAATTATAATTTTCAAAACAATTCTCTAGGAGCATCTTCTTACAATTGGGATTTTGGAGATGGAAATAATTCAACAATCACCTTGCCCAATAATACCTACTCCAATTCTGGTACTTATACAATTAAATTAGTTACATCCAATACTTATGGATGTAGTGATAGTATTACAAATTCTATAATAGTAAAGCCCGTAACCAATGCGCAGTTTGATGCTATTCAATTAGATACCTGTAAGCTTCCAGCTAATTATAGTTTGGTTAATAATTCTACAGGTTCAATAGCTTATGTCTGGGATTTTGGCGATGGTTCTACTTCTAACCTTCCTACTTTAAATCATAGTTATATTACAGATGGAAACTATCAAATTAGTTTAATTTCAATGAATTCAGTAGGTTGTTTTGACACTTCTTTTGTGGATATAAATGTTTTACCTGTACCAAGTTTGGTATTTAATTACACTCAATTAGATACTTGTTCTATACCTTCCAACTTTAGTTTTCAAAATAGTAGTACGGGTGGTAATTCCTATTTATGGGATTTTGGCGATGGTTTGTTTTCTCCTATTTATTCTCCATCACATACCTTTAATACTGATGGAACTTACAATGTTAAAATTTCAGCTTCCAATATATTTGGCTGTTCTGATAGTCTGATTCAACCTATAACAGTTAATCCTGTTCCAGTTGCTCAATTTACTGCTTCACAGTTAGATACATGCGTTTTGCCAGCTAGTTTTTCTTTGGTTAATAATTCTTCAGGAGCAATTTTTAATTCCTGGGATCTAGGAAATGGGGCTTCTTCTAATAATCCAAACTTTACTTATTCTTACACATCTTCTGGATCATATGATATTTCTCTTTTAGTCATGAATCAATTTGGATGTTTAGATAGTTTGACGAGTAGTGTAAATGTATCTCCTGTTCCAGAAGTAAGTTTCAATTATACAAAGTTAGATTCTTGTATTCTCCCTTCTAATTACTCATTTACAAATACTTCCACGGGTGGAAATTCCTATTTATGGACTTTTGATACTATTGCTAATTCTATTCAAAATAGCCCATTATTTACTTTTAATAACGATGGTATTTATCAAGTAACTATTTCAGCAACTAATTCTTTAGGTTGTTCAGATTCAGCAATAGATTATATAAACGTATCTCCAATACCAATTGCCAATTTTTCATTGGATTCTACAATTGGGTGTGAACCTTTTAACGCGATCTTTACCAATAATTCACAATATTCTAATTTTTATAATTGGGATTTCAACGATGGAAATACAGGGTCTTTTCTAAATGGTTCTCACGAATTCCAAAATTTTGGTAATTATACTGTAAAATTAGTTGTAGAAGATTTAAATGGTTGTAAAGATTCAATTTTTGAAGATGTAAATGTATATCCAACTCCAATCTCCAATTACACTTATATAGCAACTGACCCTTGCTACTTGCCAATAAATGTTGATTTTAGTAACACTTCAACTGGAGGTAATAGTTTTCAATGGGATTTTGGCAATGGCCAAATAACCACTTCTACTAATCCATCTACTATATACGATTCTATTGGTATTTTTAATATTCAACTAATCACTGGAAATAGCTACAATTGTTTCGATACATTGAATAACAACTTTGATGTTTTTTACAACCAAGTTCCCGATGCACAACTTAATTTTGAAGAATCTATCTGTTTAAGAGACACCGCATTTTTATATTCAAGTTCTTTATTTTCAGATTCATTAATTTGGGATTTGGGTAATGGATTAAGATTAAATGGAGATTCTATTTCATTTGTTTTTGATTCGGTTGGGCAATTTGACATAACATTATTTGCCTATAATACTTCAAGTGGTTGTTCAGATACTTCACAAGGCAACAATCCTTTAATAGTTCTTCCATCTCCTACTGCAGATTTTGAACTTAATCAAGTTCAGGGCTATGAACCTTTGAGTGGTTCTATTGAATTCATAAACAATTCTATAGGTGCTGACACCTATTTATGGGACTTTGCCAATATAGATACTTCCTTTGAAGAATATCCGACATATTATTACAGTTATGATTCTGATGGAACATATTATTATACTTTGTATGCTTTTAGTTCTAATCAGTGTGTAGATAGTTTAACAAAAGCCTTATACATAGAATTTAAAAAAGCATTGTATGTTCCAAATGCACTATATCCTACAGCAACAAATTATGAGGTTTCTAGATTTGTTCCAAAAGGAACTGGCATGAAAAAGTATAAGGTAGAAGTTTTTGATCTTTATGGAAATATAATTTGGGAAAGTACTGCTTTAGATGATGAGGGCCAACCTACCGAATCTTGGAATGGTCAATTTAGAGGAATAGATGTAGAGCCGGATGTTTACATTTGGAAAATTGAAGCACAGTTCAAAGATGATGAGTTTTGGGGTGGACAAAAACCTATTGAAGAAACTATTTTAAGAAAAACAGGTACTTTAACGGTTATAAGATGATTAAAAGAATAATATATATAATTATTGTGCTTTTTATAACTGCAAATTACCATGCGCAAGAACCTGTGTTTAGTCAGTTTTATTTTAATCCATTGTATTTAAATCCTGCAATGTCAGGAATGGATAATAATTTTAGATTATTTTTAAATAATAAAAATCAATGGTCTAAAATTCCAGGTCAGTTTAATACAACTTCAATTTCTCTTGATTCTTGGCAGAACCAGTCCAATTCATCTTTATCAATGCTCTATTCTTCTGGAGTTGAAGGTGAAGGCTATTTTAAAACAGATAGATTTCATTTTGGTGGAGCTTATAGACTTTTTGATGTTTTTCCAAGTCCTATAGCTTGGCAGTTTGGATTTCATTATCAAAATATCACCAAAAAAATTGACTGGTCAAGACTAGTTTTTAGTGATGAATTAGATCCTTTTTTAGGGAATGTTTACAGTTCAGCATTTATCATCCCAAATAGCAATACATTTAATTCTTCTAATCTTGCTCTTGGTACTGTTTTAACCTGTCATCTAAAAAGAGGAACCAAGTCTAGAAGACTGCACCTTCCAATAGATCTAGATCTTGAGTTAGGTTTGGCAGTTCATGAATTTGTTCAAAGAGGAAATAGTTTTGTTAATGATGGAGTTTATCAAAGTAAAAGAAGATATACATTACATGGTTCCATGCTTTGGCCCTTTAGTAAAGGAAAAGTAAATGGAGGAGTAAAACATTCTGCATTGTTAGTTACTCAAGGTAATTTATCTACTTTGCAAATTGGCATCTTTGAAAGCTGGATTTATCCCTTGCATTTAGGTGTTTACTATAGAAGGCAAATGACTTCAATTATAAGCGATTTTGATAGAATTGAAGCAATGTATTTTATATTTGGATATCAAAAGGTTTTTGAACAGTCAAATTTGTCTTTAACAATGTCTTATAGTAGAGACTTCACACTTTCTGAACTTGGTGCATATTCAGGTGGAACCAATGAAATATCTATAATTTTGGAAAGTATCGAAGGTGGTCTTTTTGAAGGTTTAATGAAATCTAAAAGATATTCAAAAAACAAATATCGTTCTATACCTTGTTATAGTAAATTCAATACTAGAAGAGGACTATAGGGCTAAGGATACTTTTTTCTGATTTTCAAATTTAAAGTAGTAATAGATTGTGATAATTTGAGATATTATCAGATATAAAACTACGACACTTTTTGGTAAATAAATTCCCTGAAATATATTCAAAGTTTCTTGAAAATAGAATACAATAATAAACCCAATAGAGTTTTTAATACTCTCTACAATCAAAGAGAATCTAGATTGATCCATTAATGAGGTAAAGGAACCAATGGAAAAAGTAAAAAATATTCCATAAAGGATTAACATTTGATAACCACTTAATATCATTTTAACATTGAAATCATCTCCTTCAATAAAGTTTAGAAGATAAATTAAATGGAATTGCATTCCAAGATGAATAAGTAGTTGGAAACAGCTCCAAATACTTAAAAAGCTGTCTTTTTTAGTTTCGTATTTAATATATTCATGTGGATTTGTAATTATGTCTAATGGATATAATTTCTCCACATCTTTAGGTCTCCATCCTGTATGCATAAACCAGATTTTAAACTTATCCTTCCATTTTTTTGCTCTTATAGCATCCTTAAAAAGTTGAATTAGATGCATAAAGTTTATGTAAATTGGATTCCAGGTTCTTGCAGGTTTTAATATTCCATAAACAGGAGTTTCGTTCTCTAGTTCTTTCTGAAAAGTTCCAAAAATGAAATCCCAAAATATAAATATTGATGCGTAATTTTTATCTACATAAATCTTATTTATCGCATGATGTACTCTATGGTGAGATGGTGTAACAATTATTTTTTCCAAAAACCCCATATTTTTTATAAGTTTTGTATGGTACCAAAACTGTGCAAATAAGTGTAAGGGTAGTAGTATGGTTATTACTTTTGGAGGTATGCCAATTATCGCCAAAGGAATATATAAAAAGAAATATATTTGAAATACAGAGGAGATAGTTTGTCTTAAAGCACATGCTAAATTATACTCTTCACTACTGTGGTGAATAATATGCCGATTCCAAAGTATATTATATTCATGGTTCCATCTATGGGTCCAATAGTTGGCAAAATCTATTCCTAAGAAAGCCAAAATATATATCCACCACGATGAACTTACCTGAAATATTGCAAAATTTTCAAACATCCATTGATAGCTAATTATAACAACAGAAAGATTTAAAATACTTTTAATGTTATTGGTCATTCCAGAGCTAATACTAGAAATTGTATCTGATAAATTGTAAACTTTTTCTTTCATGACTTTTGAGGCTACCCATTCTATAAGCATGGTAATCATGAAAAAAATCATTGCGTATTTTACGGCAACTGTATAATCTGACATTTTATAAATATAATAATTTTAAAAAATCAAAAGAGTAACTTTTTTTGCTATTCATTATCTCTAACATATGGTGCAACTTTTTCTCCAATAGTTTTAATAGCCTTAAGTAGCTGTCTATGACTAAGTTCTGCATTATCCATTTGGAAAGTAAATCTAGAAATGCCACCTAAAGCTCTACTGTGAGCTAATATTTTTTTAGCTATTTCTTCAGGGTTTCCTATCATTAATGCTCCAGTTGGACCATTTTGTGCTTTAAATCTTTCAAGAGTAACTGGTGGCCACCCTCTTTCTTTTCCTATTCTAGTAAAAGTTTTTGCATAGCCAGGAAAATAATCTTCGACTGCTTGCTCAGATGTTTCTGCTACATACCCAAGTGAATGCAATCCAACTTTTAATTTTTCCGCAGAGTGTCCTGCTCTTCTACCTGCTTCTCTGTACATATCCACTAGTGGTTTAAACCTATGAGTTTCACCACCTATAACAGCTATCATTAATGGCAAACCTAAATTACCTGCCCTCAAAAATGATTGTGGAGTACCACCTACACCTACCCATATTGGTAATGGGTCTTGAAGAGGTCTTGGATATATATATTGGTTATTTAACGTAGGTCTATGATTTCCTCTCCAAGTAACTTTTTCATTTTTTTGGATTTCAATTAAAAGCTCTAGTTTCTCTTCAAAAAGCTCGTCGTATTGCTCCATTTTATAACCGAATAATTCAAACGCTTCTGTAAAAGATCCTCTGCCAGCTACTATTTCAGCTCTGCCATTGGAGATTAAATCTAAAGTGGCATAGTTTTGAAATACTCTTACAGGATCTGCAGCACTTAAGACTGTAACAGCACTAGTTAAAATAATATTTTTGGTCTGTGGTGCTGCTGCAGATAAAATTACGTGTGGAGCACTGTCTAGAAATTCTTCTCTATGGTGTTCACCAACTCCAAAAACATCTAAACCTACTTCGTCTGCTCTTCTTATTCTTTCTAATAATTTTTGAATAGAAATAGCATTTTGCTTTCCATTTAAGGTATTTGTAGTTTCAGTTGCAGCAAAGCTATCGATTCCAATTTGCATATTATAAATCTAACAATTTGTTAATTAGAAAAGTTACATGTTTAAAAGAAACGTTATCAATAGAGCAACACTTTTAATAAATAGAATTCTAGAGTTTAAAAAACTTATGCTCTGAGCTATTTATTTTAAGTATATAAATCCCATTATTTAAATTAGATATATCTATAGTTTGCATGTTTCTATAATTAGAAAATTCTATTAATTCCTCCCCTAATATGTTGAAAATTTTCAATGAGTATCTAATATGGCCAGGTAATTTTATTTTTAAAAAGTTGCTTGTTGGATTAGGAAATATTGTAAAAGTATCTTTTTTAGAAAAGTTGCTGTTGTCTGTATTTAGATTTTCAATATCTATAAAGGCGTCCATGGCTAAGGATGGACTACCGTCTAAATCCCATGCTCCTTTTGAGTAAGAGGTGAAACTTCCATAGGCAATAGGCTCCCAATAAAAAACACCTAATGCAGTTGCTTGTCTAGATTTTTCAATAATGTAAGTTAAAAACTGGTGAGAAATATCAGGTCTATCATTTGAAAACCCTACTTCAACTAACATTAAATCCTTATTGTATCTAGATTGTAAATCTACCATGTTATTATAAGTATCTTCTACCATTGAAATCCAATTAGATTCATCCGGATATAATGACATCCCAATAATATCCACTCTATTAATTATTAAACCATTGTTTAATAGACCATCAATATTCCATAAATACAAATTATTGTCATTTCCGTTAGGTAAATGAATAATAGTTTCAATGTTGCTATTATAGTTTTTCACAGCATTGCTACCAGCATTTATAAACTTTGCATAATTGTCAAATCCACCAGTAGACGCTCTACCTGTTGGCCACAACATCCCATCACTAGTTTCGTTGCCGATTTGCACCCATTTTGGAGTAATATTTTCATTTCCAAGAGCATTAAGAACATCCAATGTATGGTTGTAAACTGCTGTTTCAAGTTGAGCAACTGAAAACCCACTCCATGCCGATGGTTTGGTTTGATTTGCTGGGTCTGCCCACCAGTCGCTGTAGTGAATACAAATCATAATGTCTAAATTTTCAGCATCTGCTAATTTTGCTTTAATTACCAAATCATCTATATCGCACCAGCCATTTGCACCAGAACTATCTGGATTTACCCAAACTCGTAATCTTATAGAATTTAATTGGTAATCTGCCAATAAAGGCATTAAGTCCCTAGTATTCCCATAATTATCCTTCCAGGAATATCCGTTGGCCTCCATTTCTGTCATCCAACTTACATCTGCTCCTTTTGAGATTGTATTTGTACTGAAAACAATACCACTGTTGTCTTGAATAATTAACGGATCTGTGTTCCAATACCCTGCCCATGCATTTTCTATCCAAGTACCACTTTCATATAAAATTGCTTTTATTTGATAGAAATCACCAGAAGATAAATCACCAGATAAAGTATTACAACTACCAATAAATAGTTCAACAGAATTTTGAATATTATTTCCTGGTTGTTGATTTGCAAGTGTAATTCCTGTAATTGAGCTTTTATAATTGTTATTAGAATCTAAAATCTCTAAACCAATAAATACATTGTTGCCAGTAGAGCTAGTTTCACTAGAGTATTTAAAATGCACAATTAAATTCCCGCCGATCAAAGGGTTTACTTCCAGAGGGTTGTCTGCCAATGATAGAATTTCTATAGACTGTGCTGGTATTATTGCTTTAAGAAATATGGATAGTATAACAAGCGTAGTTTTGAAAAGATTACTTGCATTGTTTATCATTAAATAAAAGTATTAATTTTTAAGTTTACCTGCAATAAAACCAGTGGACCATGCAGCTTGAAAATTATATCCCCCAGTGATGGCATCAATATCCATGATTTCACCAGCAAAATAAAGATTTTTACATTTTTCACTTTCCATAGTTTTTAAGTTTATACTATTCAAACTTATTCCTCCACAAGTGACAAACTCTTCCTTAAAAGTTGTTTTCCCCCTTATTTGGTATACATCATTGCAAAGAATTTCCACCAATTTATTAACTCCTTTATTGCCTAATTCGTGAAGTTTTTTTTCTAAGGTGAGTTCACTTTTTTCAACTATAAAATTCCATAATCTATCTGGAAGTTTAAAAATTTTCAAATTTCTAAGAGTTTTTTTTGGATTACTAATTATTATTTGTTGAATTAATTCAACTACTTTCTCATAATTAGTCTCATTGATCCAATTTATTTGAATGTTGAACAAGTAATTCTTTTCACTAAGAGTTCTTGCACCAAAGGAAGATGTTTTTAAAACTGCTGGTCCACTAAATCCCCAGTGGGTAATTAATAATGGTCCTTTTGCTTTTAGCTTAGTACCTTGAATGGTAACTTGAGTATTTTCTGCCACTAATCCCATGAGTTTTATAATTGGTGTTTTAGGATTGTTAAATGTAAATAGGGAAGGAACAGGTTTTTCTATTTGATGACCAAGGTTTTCTAACCATTTTAGTCCTTCTAACTTTGGTGAACCTCCAGTGGCTACTATTACTTTTTCAAATATCTCTGGTTTTAAATGGTCGTCTTTGAAAAATAGTTTTAGTCGGTCTTTTTCTTTTTCAATTTTCAGAATACAAACCCCCATTTTAATGGTGATGTCTTGTTTTTTAGTTTCTTTAAATAAGCAATCAATTATACTTTGAGAGTTGTTAGATTTTGGAAATACTCTATTGTCATCTTGAGTATATAAGGGAACCTCTCTAGATTCAAACCATTTGATTGTATCTATGGTGCCAAATTCTTGGAATATTTTTTTTAATTTTTTACCACCCCTTGGATAGGCTTTGTAGAGTTCGCTTACAGATTTGGTCCCATTGGTTACATTACATCTTCCACCACCAGATACTTTAACTTTAGTAAGTACTTTTTTAGTTTTTTCAAATATTACAACGTTAGCATTTGGATGATTTTCTTTGACATTAATTGCAGAGAAAAAACCAGCAGCTCCGCCGCCAATTACTGCTACTTTCATTTTAGGAAATAAATTAGTAAAAACTATTATATAATAATATTACTTATAAATGTAATTATATTATTTGTTAAAGTTTAAATCAATCAATATCGCCAAGGTATATACCTAAGGCCAATGCAGTTTTAACAAGAGAATCTTCCAATTCAACTTTTTTATAAGTCTCTATTCCTTTAGCAATAGGGAAGTCAACTACTTTTCGATCGCTCCAAGCAACCATTCTGTCAAATTTCTTTTGTGCAATTAAATCTACTGCATGAACTCCAAATGCACTTGCCAATATTCTGTCTTGAGTTGTAGGTGGCGCACCTCTTTGAACATGACCGAGAGTAGTTACTCTGCATTCAGCAGAAGATTTTTCCATAATTTTATGAGCTATATAAGAACCTATTCCTCCAAGTCTTACTTCACCATCGGCAAATTTCACCATGCTGTTATTCCCATCTTCCTGTTTTACAGCTTCTGCAACAATAATTAATGAATGATTTATTCCATGGCTGTTCATTTTTCTAAGTTTTTCAATAATTCCGTCAATAGAATAATTAATTTCTGGAATTAGAATGACATCTGCACCACCTGCTATCCCAGCATTTAAGGCTATATGACCAGCATCTCTTCCCATAACTTCCAAAATCATGGTTCTTCTATGACTAGCTGCAGTAAACTGTAAGTTGTCTAGCGCATTTGTAGCAACATTTACAGCTGTATGAAAACCAATTGAATTTTCTGTAGCACCAACATCGTTATCTATCGTTTTTGGAATAGCTACAATTTTCATATTTCCTTGATCTGCAATATCTTTTAGGATTTTCATACTACCATCACCACCAATTACTATAAGTCCATCTAGTTCTAACTCATTGTATCCTGCAATTATTTCTTCAGTTCTATCTTTAAAAGAACCATCTGGCATAGGAAACTTAAACGGATTTCCTTTGTTGGTTGTTCCGAGAAAAGTTCCACCCTGTCGTAATAAATTTCCTGAAAAAGTATTGTAGTCCAATTTCACATAAGCTAGAGGTCTCTCCATTAGGCCAACAGTTCCTTCTAAAATCCCAAATACTTCAAAATCATATTTGTCTTTTGCTCTATAAAAAATAGATCTTACAGCTGCATTTAATCCTCCACAATCTCCACCACTTGTTAATATTCCAATTCTCTTCATATTGTAAATTTAACAATAAGGTTCAATGAAATCAAAATTAATAGAGATATTTATTAATAATTTCAACATATTATAGATTCATTTTTAGTAATTGATTTAGGTTGAATAATTTTCACATCATCATTTTGTTAGTTAATTGCTCCAAGAAGAAGAAATTCACTTTGAATATTTGCAATTTTTTTATGAGTTAAATTTACTATTCCTATTTTCTGTTGTCCGAGGAGTTCTTTTAAATTATAGTTTTTAGTTATTTGGGCAGATATTTTTTTGATGCCAATTTCTCCAAAATCTACATGGATTAATTGATTGTTTGAATAGTTCAGCTTTGATGATTGTCACTGTTCTCACATCAATCTTTTTAAAGTATTCCCATTTTGTGAGTTTTTTATGAATCATTTTTTTGTTTAATCCAATATTGAATGTTTGGATGAAATTTAAAAAAACATAACATCTTCAATTTGGTTAAGAATTTGTCTTAAAAATAATATTTATTCTAGTTTAAAATACAGTTATTTGTCTAATTATTTGATTTTATGGATATTAACGATATAGTTAAAGGCGGTGATGAGAGAATTAAGCTTAAGGAAAATGGCTTAAATAAATATCATGGAAACCCACTTATTTATGAATCTGTTTTTAATAGAGGATCTTGCACAATGTCCAATCTAAATGTAGATAGCAAAAAAGCAGTAGATAGTATGCTTAAAAAGCTTAAAAAAGAAGATTACGACAAACTATTAAACCAACAACAAAAGCAGCTTAAAAAATTAATAGATGTTAACTCCTTAAATGATTTTGATATTTTCTATGCTCCCTCAGGAAGTGACTTGTGCTACTTCCCAATTATGTTTTCTAGAATAATTAATCCGGATAAAAAAATTTTCAGTGTGGTTACCTGCCCTGAAGAGCTTGGTACTGGATCTAATACAGCCATAAAAGGGGAGTATTTTTTTGGAACCAATCAATTTGAAGAAAATGTGGTTAAAAACGATCTTATTCACCAAGATATTCTAATTGACCAACAAGCTTTTTCCGCAAGAGACGACCAAGGTAATATTCTTAATCACAAATCTGATATCCTAGAAATCATTGATGAGAAAAGTTCAAGTTATCAAGTAATTGCAAATTTAGTTATAGGTAGTAAATCTGGCATAGTTGACAATATTTCTATGATTCCAAGAGCCAATGAAAATTGTTTTTGGGTAATCGATGTTTGTCAAATGAGAACTACTCAGAAACTAATAAATAACCTTCTTAGATTAAATTGCATGGTGATGCTTACTGGATCAAAATTTTACCAATCTCCTCCTTTTTGTGGGGCATT
>CAJIYZ010000013.1 GCA_905181675.1 Bacteroidetes bacterium MED-G20 | reverse complement strand
CATAAAGATTTAAAAGGATTTTCACCTAATACTAATTACGATTTAATTGTGAGCAACCCTCCGTACTTTAAGGAAAGTCTCAAACCATCCAATTTGGAAAGATTAAAAGCAAGACACCAAAATGATTTAAACTTTGAAGATATTGTAAAGTTTAGTGAAAAAAACCTAACAAAAAATGGCTCGTTAAATATTATATTACCATATGATCAAAAAAAAGAAGCTATAGAACTTGCAAAAAAACATAGATTAATATCTGTGAGGGAATGTTCTGTTTATCCCAAGCCAAATAAACCCCCACATAGAGTTTTAATAGAGTTTTCTAGGGATGAAAACAAAAAAAATAGCAAAGAATCTTTGGTTATTGAAGAAAATGGGAGACATAATTACTCTAAGGAGTATAAAAAATTAACAAGAGAATTCTATACGATTTTCGAGTAATTGTATTATTTATATAAATTTACAAAATGAGCCAAAAGCCATTTTTAAAATCAAGATTTTTCAAACTTCCTCAGCATAAAACTTTTGACTTTCCCGCAAGATATTATGATGTAAGAAAAGAAAAGGCAGAAAAGGCTATGGCTTTGGAAGAAACTGATAATTATTCTCAAAGAATTAAAAGCTCATTTACTAAAAAAAATGAGTATAAAAAATGGAATCAGAATTGGGAAACCATAAGAATGGTTATAATTTTTTCGATTTTAATTTTCGGATTTGTATTTATTTATTCGCAGATAGACGAAGTTTTAGAAATTCTAACTAATACCACCTCCAAATAAAATGATAGAGTTACTTTCAGAACATGTTGCTAACCAAATTGCCGCGGGAGAAGTAATACAAAGACCTGCATCTGCAGTCAAAGAACTTTTAGAGAACGCAATTGATGCACAAAGCACAAAAATTCAGTTAATTGTTAAAGATGCTGGTGCTAGTTTGGTCCAAGTCATTGACAATGGCATTGGTATGTCCCAAAAAGATGCAGAAATTTGCTTTAAAAAGCATGCAACCTCAAAGATTAAAAGCACCGATGATTTATTTTCAATTTCTTCAAAAGGGTTTAGAGGAGAGGCATTGTCAAGTATTGCAGCTGTATCCCAAGTAGAGCTTAAGACTAAAAGAATAAAAAGCGACATTGGGCATCAAGTTAAAATTGAAGCTTCTAAAGTGGTATTATCTGAACCATGTGCTTTTTCTAATGGAACCAGCATCTCCATGAGGAATTTATTTTTCAATGTTCCTGCAAGAAGAAATTTTTTAAAATCTAAGGGAGTAGAAACCAAACATATTATAGATGAATTTCATAGAGTCGCTCTAACACATCCAGAAATTCATTTCACAATGCACCATAATAATAATGTGGTATTTGATTTGCCAATTACTAACACAAGGCAAAGGATAGTTTCAATATTTGGCAAGAAATACAACGAAAGATTGGTTCCTGTGGATGAGGAAACTAGCATAACTAAAATAAGTGGATTTGTTTTAAAACCAGAATTTTCAAAAAGAACAAGAGGAGAGCAGTTTTTATTCATTAACAATAGATTTATTAGAAACAATTCTATTAATCATGCTGTTAAAGTTGTATTTAAAGATTTAATCGGGAATGATTCTTTTCCCTCCTATTTTATTTACCTAACTGTTCCTTTGGATACAATTGATGTTAATATTCACCCCAGTAAAACCGAAATAAAATTTGAAGACGAAAGAGCTGTTTATGAACTAGTGAAATCAAGTGTAAGAAGCTCCTTAAGTAAAAACAATATTGCTCCTTCAATAGATTTTAACCCTGAAAACTCATTTGACTTTCCTCCTTTAAAGCCTGGAGAATCTATTAAAATACCATCTATTAAAGTAGATGCTAATTACAATCCCTTTTTGAAAGAAAAACAGTCTCAAGTAAGTGGAAACATTGATTTACTTAAAGACAATTTTCAAAAAGAATTTGAAATCTCTGAAAATTTTCAAGAACAAAGTCACCAACTACAAAGTTCTAACCTATTTTTACAATTTAATAAACGATACATTGTAGCAGTTAAGAAAAATGGCCTTTTAATAATTGATATCTTCAGAGCTCACCAACAAATAAAATTTGAAGAACTTAAAGAAATGTATAATAATGCAGAGGTGTTGTCACAAAAGTTACTTCATCCAATTAAAATAGATTTAAACCCAAGTGATTTTGTTTTGTGTATGGAAATAAAAGAAGAATTAGAGAGATTAGGTGTTGAAATAGATCAATTTGGCAAAAATTGTATTGTTATAAATAGTTTCCCAAATGACTCTAAAATTATAGATGGTAAAAAGTTTATTGAAGATTGTTTGGAAAACATTAAAAACAGCAACGATGAATTTAAAAAACCTTACGACAAAATAGCTTGGAATTTATCAAAAAATTATGCGCATAGTAGACTATCTTCCATGAATAGCAAAGAAATGGCTCATTTAACAGATTGCCTTTTTTCATGTAAGTCTCCTTTACATAATAGCAAAGGACTTTCAATTGTTAAAGAAATAAATCAAGAGGAAATAATTAAGAAATTTAATTAATGTTCGGTAACATCCTAAAAAATATTAGCCCTGTTGTAAAGAATATATTAATCATTAATATATTATTTTTTGTTGCTCAACTAACTTTTCCAATCTTTATGGGGGGGTTAAGTTTATACCCATTTGTTTCCGAAGGTTTCGAACCTTGGCAATTGGCCACTCACTTTTTCATGCATTCACCCGAAAGTATTGGACATATCTTTTTTAATATGTTTGCAGTAGTTATTTTTGGAACACAATTAGAAAGAGTTTGGGGACCTAAAAAGTTTTTAGGTTATTATATAGCATGTGCATTTGGTGCAGCAATTCTTCATCAAATTGTCATACAAATTGAAATTTCAGCGCTTAAAGACTATATCTCCAATGAACAATGGTATATCGTTAAAGAAAATGGTTATAATATATTCAATGACTTAGTTTATGAAAAGAAACGAGATACTCTATATTATATAAATGAATATGGTCTTGATCTAAGTGTTAATGACACTTTGGTTCCTCTTATAGTCAAAATGAATACTGCGATGTTAGGTGCTTCCGGTGCAGTTTTTGGACTTTTAGCTGCTTTTGGCTATTTATTTCCAAATACTGAACTCATGTTACTTTTCCCACCTATTCCAATAAAAGCAAAATATTTTGTTATTGGATACGCAGCTTTAGAGCTTTATCTTGGTCTATCTGACAATCCTAGCGACAACGTTGCACACTTTGCACATTTAGGTGGTGGATTAATTGGAATTATTATTGTCTTATATTGGGGGAAAAATAGAAATAGCTTTTTTTAATGAATTTATTAAATCAATTAAAATATCAATTTAAATCGGGTGGTGTATCTATCAAAATAATTTACATAAATGTTTTAGTTTATGCACTATTCTTAATTTTGGGAAACGTTTTTGTTTTAATGAAGTGGAATCCAGATGGAATTAACAATATAGACGATTATTTTAGTTTCAATTCCTCTCCAATTGTATTTCTTAAAAGGCCTTGGACAATTTTAACTTACATGTTTCTTCACGGTTCATTCTGGCATATTTTCAATAATATGTTAATTTATTTTTTTACTGCAAGAATGTACGAAGATCTTTTAGGTAAAAAATCTGCTCTTAGCACTTATATAATTGGTGGTTTCTGTGGGGCAATCTTATATCTAATTACCCACAACTTATTTCCTCTTTTTAGAGATATGGGAGATATTCCAATGTTGGGAGCATCAGCTGCGGTAATGGCTGTTTTTGTGGGATTAGCTACCTACACACCAAATTTTGAAGTAATGTTATTTGGAATAATCAAAATTAAGATGAAATATCTTGCTATGATTTGGGTTGCTTTTGATATTGTTGGACTTTCAAATTCAGATGGTATAGCTCATTTTGCACATTTAGGTGGAGCATTTTGGGGATATATTTATGTGACAAATTTTAAGAAAGGAAAAGATATTTCTTATTGGTTTGATGATTTTTTAAATAAAATGAAAGGACTTGGAAATAAACGAAAAATAAAAATTGTTTACAAAAAGAAAAAAGAAGAAAAAAAATCAACTTCACCAAATTCTAAATCTAGACAAGAAAAGGTGGACGACATTTTAGATAAAATTAAATTGTCAGGCTACGAGAGTCTAACCAAAGAAGAAAAAGATTATTTATTCGATGCCAGTAAGCATATTTAATTTTGGTGTAAAAAAAATGAGTTGGAGGGGCAAGATGTTTGCTTACTTGACTATATTTTTTAACTTTTTATTATTCTTTAGCTATCTAGCTTTCTTGTCTGATCCAACTAAAAATTCAGGTATTGCTTTATTAGGGTTAGCCTATCCAATAATATTTTTAATCAACTTGATTTTATTTTTAGTTTGGTTCTTTAAAAGAAATATATTTTTCTTTCCAACTTTGATTATATTAATTTTAGGAATGTATCACCACAGTAGGTTTTTACAAATAAATCCTAAAAAACATGAAAGCATTTCTTATAATGAGAAGATAAAAGTAATGAGCTTTAATGTTCGGTTATTTGACTTATATAATTGGACCAATAATGAGGAAATAAAAAGCAAAATAATTCAGTTAATAAAAAAACAGGAGCCAGATATAGTTTGCTTTCAGGAGTATTATTACGACAATAAAAAAGAGTTTATTACTCGTGAAATAATTCTAAAGGAGTTAGGTATGGAATATTACCACGAAAGCTTTACTGATGAAAGCAATAAGAACTCCTTATTTGGATTGGCAACTTTTAGCAAATTTCCTATTATCAACACAGGTGATTTAGAATTTAAAAATGACCATTCAAATCACTGTATGTGGTCAGATATAGTTTGTGAAAGCGATACACTAAGAATATATAACACCCACTTAGGATCCATTAGGTTTAATAACTCTGACTATAAAATTATTGGTGGCAAAGGAAGTCCATTGTGGCCAAACCAAAAAATTCCTAAACAAGATATTTATAATAGACTTAAGATAGGATTCGCAAAAAGAGCCCAACAGATAATTGAATTGATTCCTGCATTGGAAAATAGCCCATATAAAAGAATTTTGTGTAGTGATTTAAATGATACTCCTATTTCCTATGCCTATAATCAGTTTAGTAACCTTTTCACAGATTCTTTTACAAAGTCTGGTTTTGGAATTGGGGGAACCTATATAGGTAAAATACCATTTTTAAGAATTGATTATATATGGCATGAAAAAAATCTAGATTCTTTCAATTTCAAAACACATCAAAGTGAACTTTCAGATCATAAAGCTATTTCTGTTGAGATTATGCTAAGGTAAATGGGGAAATCTTATAAACTTCTTATTTAATTTTGTAATGTTCAGTGTAGAATTATAAATTTACAAAAAAGTTAAACTGGTTCATCGCTTGCATTGCAAGAGGAAAGTCCGGACAGCAAAGAGCAGCATGCTTCCTAACGGGAAGGGTTTTTTTTAAACACAGCTAGTGCCACAGAAAAAAAACAGCCAGAAATGGTAATGGTGAAAAGGTGAGGTAAGAGCTCACCGTGACGATGGTGACATCGTTAGCAAGGTAAACCTCATGCGCTGAAAGACCAAATAAACCAAGGTTACGTTGTTGAAGAGTTGCTCGCTCAACTTGGAGGGTAGGTCGCTCGAGCTAATTAGTGATAATTAGCCTAGATAAATGATGGACCTAGACAGAATCCGGCTTATAGGTTTAACTTTTTTTTTACTTTTAGTTGATTTATTAGATTACCTTCGCGAAAAAATAACCAAATGCTGTTTTCTGAATTACCACTCGACCCTAATATACTTAAAGGAATTGAAGCCCTAGGCTTTACTACTCCTACCCCAGTGCAGCAAGAATCTATTCCCTTACTGGTAAATGAAAATAGAGACTTAATTGGACTCGCCCAAACTGGAACTGGAAAAACTGCAGCTTTTGGTCTTCCTATGATTCATAAAATTGATGTAAACAAAAAAATTGTACAAGGACTTGTTATAGCACCAACTAGAGAACTATGTGTCCAAATATCCAATGATTTTAAAGATTATTCAAAATTTGTTAAAGGTCTATCTATTGCTACAATTTACGGGGGGGCTAGTATGGACAAGCAATCTAGAGAAATAAGATCTGGTGCTCAAATAGTTGTTGCAACTCCAGGAAGATTAATGGATATGATGAAAAGAAAAATGATTAAAATAAATCATGTTTCTTATGTTGTTTTGGACGAAGCTGACGAGATGTTAAATATGGGTTTCAAAGAAGATATTGACGGAATACTAAGTCATACTCCAGACGAAAAATCAACCTGGCTATTTTCTGCTACCATGCCAAGAGATGTTGAAAAAATATCTAAGTCTTACATGAACAATCCCATGGAGATTACTGTAGGCAGTAAAAATGTTGGAGCTAAGAATATACACCACGTATACTACAATGT
>CAJIYZ010000012.1 GCA_905181675.1 Bacteroidetes bacterium MED-G20 | reverse complement strand
TACCATGTAAATTAATGAGCTATCTCCTTGTTCGAGATATGATGGTAATAATGCTAAAATTGTCCATTCTTTAGGGTCGCTATAAAAGTATTTATATCCAGAACTAAAAGACTTTTCATATAATTTTAAATCATGTACTAGATGTTTACTTCTGTTTATTTTGCCTGTTCCGCTACTAAGAAATGTCTTTTCAACTTTTGAATTTCTGGTAACGATGTTGTTGTTTTTAAAAAAATTAATTGGCAGAAATGGAATTTTTTTGTAGTGACTTATATTTTCTTTTCGACCTTTAACTAAGTCTACATATTTTTTATAAACTGGGATATTTTTGTATTGAAAGTGAAATACTTCCAGTGCAATAGAATTGAATTCATCCTCGTTAGAGATGTTAAATATTCTTTTAGAGAGGCTCAAAATATAACTAAATAGTTTAAATTTAAAATATGATAATATCTAAGGTAAAAATAGTTATTGTTTTCTTATCAATGTGTTTAATTTCTTGTCTTAAACCAGAGTCTTATCCAAATGAGCCAATTCTTGAATATTCGGGGTTTGAAAGTTTGTCAGATTCTGGAAAGTTAACCTTCTTTTTTACCGACGGTGACGGAAATATTGGTTTGGACCAAAACCTATTGTCTGCTCCGTTTGATCCAGGTAGTTTTTATTATTACAATTGTTACATTAGTTATTTTGAATTGATGGACGGTCAATGGGTAAGAGCTACTTCAGATCCGCAAGGTAATAATTCACCATTTGCTGATTCAATAACTTATAGCTATAGAATTGAAAATATGACTCCTGTTGGTCAGGATAAAGCTTTAAAAGGAGATATTGAGATTATTTTAGAACCCTTTTTTTACAATCCAATTTCCAATCATTCAGATAGTATTAGATTTTCAATTTTATTAATTGACCGATCTTTAAATCACAGTAATTTAATATTTTCTCCTACTATTGTACGTTGAGATTAAACCTATGAAACAAAATATTATTTTTTTATTTTTTTCATCACTTTTACTTGGTTGCACAATTTCTAAGCCAGTTAATTATTCCTTTCAAGACAGTAAAAATACTTTACATCCAGAATTTTTAATTTACCATAACTCTGAATTTAGTTCAAAATTGTATTTTCAGATTTTAACAGAAGATATTCTCTATTCTAGAGTAAATATAAGCGAGCAATTTAGTTCGAAAATAAAATTACAATACATTGCTTATCATGAAAATCGCAAAGAAATTATTGATTCTGGATCTTTTGTTATTTCTGACAAATATTTTAAAAACAAGAAACTTAAAATAGACACTAATTTTAGTTTTCTTTTCCCAAAACATCAAACGGGATTTTTGGATTTAAAAGTTGTTGATATAAATAGAAATAGAGAGTTTTATAAAACTATTAGAATTGATAAGTTAAACGTCTTTAATAGGCAATTTTATATTATAAATGACACAAACAATCAACTTTTATTCGACGATTTCTTTTTTAAAGGACAGTCTATTATCATCCAAAGCGAATTCAACAATCAAAGTTTATTTGCAAAAAAAATCACAACTTCTTTTCCTCTTTCTCCACCACCATTTAGTAAGTCTTATCAACCAATATTTAAAAGCAATAACTCTTTTTGTAAACCGCTTAATTTTAATTCTCAAAAATCAATATCCTATATGCTTCCAGATGAAGGATTTGTATTTTTTCAATTGGACTCCTTAAGTGATCAAGGTTTTACATTATTTAATTTTCACGCTGGTTATCCTAACTTAATAAATGCTGATCAATTGATTCCATCTTTAAGATATCTATCTACTAAAGAAGAGTTTAAATCACTTGTTTTGAATTCCAATTCAAAGTTAGCTGTAGACCAATATTGGCTCTCCAAAGCATCCTCCAAAGAACGAGCTAGGAATCTTATTAGGATATATTATTCTAGGGTTGAGTTGGCTAATAAATTATTTTCTTGTCAATTAGAAGGCTGGAAAACAGATCGAGGACTAATTAGTATTATTTTTGGACCTCCAAGCTATGTGAACAATAATAGAAATGCTGAAACTTGGATATATGGAGATGAAAATAATATAAACTCCTTGAAGTTTATATTTGAAAACAAAATGAACCCATTTTCATCCAATGATTTTATATTAAAGAGAAATTATGCTTATAAAAACCCATGGTATAGAGCTGTGGATAGCTGGAGAAACGGAAAAGTATATTTATTAAAATGAACAAAACAAATACAGAAGATTTAGTTTTTGGTATTCGATCAGTTATAGAAGCTATAAATGAGGGAAAGACTATCAATAAAATTTATTTACAAAAAGGGTTAACTGGAGACCTAATAAAAGAATTAGTAATTCTAATTCATAAAGAGAAAATTCTTGTTCAAAAAGTTCCTATTCAAAAACTCAATCATATGGTTAAGAAAAACCATCAAGGAGTAATTGCAATGATTTCACCAGTACCTTATCATCAGTTAGAGTGGTTGGTTCAAGATATATACGAAAGAGGGGAAGATCCATTTATATTGATTTTAGATAGAGTCAAAGATGTAAGAAATTTTGGTGCAATATCAAGAACGGCAGAGTGTTTTGGCGTTCATGCAATTGTTTTGCCCAATAAGGATTCTGCTTTAATTACTAACGATGCTATTAAAACTTCTGCTGGGGCATTATTTAAGATACCAGTTTGTAAAGTAAATAGTTTGTCATCCTCTATTGATTTCTTGAAGGGATATGGTCTTAAAATATTTGCTTGTACAGAGAAATCTGACACTTTGATAAATAAGGTGGAAGGTGCTGGCCCAAAAGCTTTAATTATAGGTAGTGAAGAAGATGGCGTAGATTCACAATTACTTAAAATTTCGGATGTAAGTTTTAAAATTCCAATGATAGGAACTATTGCTTCTTTAAATGTTTCTGTTGCAAGCGGAATAGCAATTCACCAGTTAAATAATTCTTAAGAAAATATTTTTTTCTTTTTACGAATTATAATCTTCTTTATCCATTCCATATCTTGGACAATTAGACCTAGCGAAGTGTTTATCCCTATTAATCTCCTTTACAAAGTCTTCATAATCCATTGAAGTTTCCATTTCCCATCTGTCAGCTGCTACCATTTTATTGTAACAATTATTAATCATTATTTCAGTCCAAGTACTAGGGTTTTCCGGGTCAATTCCCTTAAGTGGATACATTTTTAAGTCTATTTGTTTATTTAATTCTTCTTTTTCTCTTCTAATATTGATCAATACATCACTAATGATTTTAGTTTTAGAAGTAAAGTTGTTGTTTTTTCTGGCTTCAAATTCTCTAACACAGAGTTCCCACGATGAATCATCTATGCTATTCCCCGAACTAGACAATTGACTAACTTCAAGATGTTCTCTTTTTTTAGCAACTTTTAGTTGGTAATCTTTTGACATGGGATTTATACCTTTAGCTCTTTCTTTAGCATCTAAAATAGAATCCGACATTTTATCATATTCTTCTGAAAATAGCTCTATATGTAATTTTTTAGCATCCAATTTCAAGATTTGCCTTTAAATTCTTCTATTAATTTAATATATTTTGGATGATGGTATCCCATCACATTTTTAAAAAAAAGGATACTATCATTATATGACATTTTTTTTACCAAGTCGATAATTTTTCTAGCATCTTCATTGGAACTTTTAAAATCTTTTTTAGAAATGTAATTGGGAGTATTTTCTTTTAAGTATTCTTTTTTAACGTATTTTTTTAATTCTTTATTTTTATTTGCGTGATAAAATAGTCCTTTGGGAATAGCATTACTTTTATATCTGTTAAGTGAGAATCCTACAGGCACAAGATTTTCAGCTATATTGCCTGGGCCACCTACTGATTTTGGGATAAAATGGTCTATATCTATCCAAGTTGATATATTGTATTTTTGGTTGAATAATGAATATAAATCCATCCTCAAACTATTGGGAATTTTTGAGTCAAATTTTTCTAACCTTATGCTTTTAGGTTTTATTATAAAAGAATCAATAGACTTTAGAGTTTCTAAATCTTTGATTTCATAAATTGAGTTTTGAATTTTTTTCAGACTTTTTATTTCTTCAAAAAATGGAATTGTTCTATTTAGTAACTTTTGCTCAATAAAATATTGTTGAAATCTTAAAACCGAATTACTATCGCTTTCTTTTTTCTGTTTAAATCTCAAAACTAAGTTGTACCAATATTTGACGTCTCTAATTTTGTTTTTCTCAGTATAATTTAAGATTTCATTTACTGACTTAAACTCAATTATTTCATCAACTTTGGTCACACTTCCACAAGCATATATACCATAACTTGTCTCAGAGACTAATATTTTA
>CAJIYZ010000011.1 GCA_905181675.1 Bacteroidetes bacterium MED-G20 | reverse complement strand
GAAAAGCTCCAATGACAAATTATGAAATGAAAAATGTTTCAGGAGATGATTACTCAATAGAAAAACTAGCTTTTGAAAATGGAATATTGGTAGTTTTTAGCTGTAATTCCTGCCCCTTTGTAGTAGGGAATTTAGAAATGGAAGGTTGGCAAGGAAGATACAATGAGATTCATGATTTATGCAAAAGAAATAAGATTGGAATGGTTTTGGTTAATAGCAATGAGGCAAAGAGAACTAGTGCAGATTCATTTACTGAAATGCAAAAACATAGCAAAAACCAAAAATACGATGCAGCTTATGTTATGGACGTAAATAGTAAGTTGGCCGATGCTTTTGGTGCAAGCACAACACCTCATGTCTTTTTATTAGACAAGGATCTAAAATTGGTTTATAAAGGGGCTATCGATGACAATGTAAAGTCAAAATCATCTGTTAAAGAAAACTGGGTAAAAGATGCCATTATTTCTTCCGGTAAAAACGAACCTATTCTTCTTCCTGAAACAAGAAATTCTGGTTGCAGCATTAAAAGACTTTAAAATTTAGAATAAACATGCCACAATTATCTTCTAAGGGACGGGTGATGCCTCCCTCACCAATAAGAAAACTGGTGCCATTTGCTGAAGATGCAAAAGCAAAAGGAACAACGGTTTACCATTTAAATATTGGCCAACCCGATATTGAAACACCCAAGGTTGTTTTAAAAGAATTACAAAATATTGACAGAAAGGTTATAGAGTATAGCCATAGTGCAGGGTTTATTTCTTACAGAAAAGGATTGTCTGATTACTACCATAAAATTGGAATCTCACTAAATCCAGAAAAAGAAATAATGGTTACCACTGGCGGATCAGAAGCATTAATATTTGCTTTTCAGTGTTGTTTTGAACCTGGAGATGAAATAATAATTCCAGAGCCATTTTATGCAAATTATAATGGTTTTGCAACCTCTTGTGGAATCAAAGTAGTTTCTGTTACTGCCAAAATAGAAAATGGATTTGCTCTTCCTCCTATTTCTGAACTAGAAGCAAAAATAACCTCCAAAACTAAAGGGATTTTAATTTGTAATCCCGGAAATCCAACTGGATATCTCTACAAAAAATCAGAAATGCTTTCTCTAAAAGAAATTGTTAAAAAACACGATCTTTTTCTATTTGCAGATGAAGTATACAGAGAGTTTTGTTACGACGGGTTAGAACACCATTCTGCTTTAAAGCTTCCAGAAATAGAAAATAATGTGGTACTTATTGACTCTGTATCCAAAAGATATTCCATGTGTGGTGCAAGAGTTGGAGCTTTGATTAGTAAAAATCATGAATTTATGGAAATGGCCTTGAAATTTGGCCAAGCTAGATTAAGCCCACCAACTCTTGGACAAATAGCAGCAGAAGCTGCTTTAAAAACTCCTCAGTCGTATTTTAGTGATGTAATTAA
This sequence comes from Bacteroidetes bacterium MED-G20, assembly GCA_905181675.1. Classification (GTDB taxonomy): domain Bacteria; phylum Bacteroidota; class Bacteroidia; order Flavobacteriales_D; family Parvicellaceae; genus MED-G20. The sequence continues at coordinate 13,785 of CAJIYZ010000011.1, read as the reverse complement.
TGAGTATGTTGAAAGAAGAAATGTTGTAGTTGATGGGTTAAATAACATTGAAGGCGTTATTTGCCCAAAACCAGAAGGTGCATTTTATGCAATTGCTGAATTACCTGTAAAAGATGCAGATCATTTTTGTCAGTGGATTCTTGAAAGTTTTAACCATAATGGGACTACTGTCATGATGGCTCCTGCATCAGGATTTTACGCAAATAGCAAGGTGAAAAATCAAGTTAGAATTGCATATGTACTTAAAAAAGAAGATTTAGAAAAAGCTGTACTATGTATAGAAAAAGCTTTAGAGGAATACAAAAAAACCTTCTAATTAAATAGGTTTACTTTCTAATCTTATTTCTGTTGCTCCATACCCAAACTCGTCATATGAAGCATCGTAATATTCGAAATATGGATGGTAAATATCTAACTCTTTTCTTATTTCATGTCTCAAAATACCTTCTCCCACACCGTGAATTACCACAATTTTTCTTTGTTTTTTGTCTATTGACTTGTTTAAAAACAATTTGAAATGAGTCATTTGGATTTTTAATATTTCACTGTTACTCATTCCATTATGGGTATCTATAAGATTTTCAATATGAAGGTCTATAACCACTCTTTCTTTGGACCCATATTTTTCTAAATGTTTGAATTTTCTTTTTAAATCTAAATTCTTCTTGCTGTTTTTTTCGGCATTTATTTTAGACTTTATTTGATAGTCAAAGGATAAATTTTCAGTTTGATAATCTTCTTGCTTTCTTTCTGAAACTAGTTCACTTATTTCATACTCTTCTTGAAAACCAAAGTTGTTTTCCAACTCTACTGTATTTGAACCTAGAATTTTTGTGATAATTCCATAGCCATCTGAATTGAGAAACCTTACTTTATCGCCAACATTAAAAATCATTAACTCACTAATTCTGCATACAAGTCATAGTGGTCTGATTTCACAATCTTCACTTGAACAAAATCACCAATTCTACAGTAGGTATGCTCATTTTTTTCAATTAATACTTCATTGTCAACTTCTGGTGAATCAAATTCACTTCTTCCTATAAAATAGCCATCCTCAGCTCTATCTATTAAAACCTTATACTGATTGCCTATTTTTTTAGTATTCAATTCATAAGATATTCCAGATTGTAAATCCATAATGGAATCGGCTCTTTCTTTTTTAAGTTTCTGTGGCACATCGTCTTCAAAATTATAAGCATGGGTGTTTTCCTCATGAGAATATGTAAAAATACCAAGCCTGTCAAATTTCATTTCCTCTACCCAATCGTACATTTCTTGAAAGTCTTCTTCCGTTTCACCTGGATAACCAGCAATCATGGTTGTTCTAATAGCAATATTTGGAATCATAGATCTAATATCCTGGATTAACTTGGTAGTTTTTTCACGACTTGTTCCTCTTCTCATTGCCTTTAAAATATTAGAAGAACCATGTTGAAGTGGAATATCTAAATAATTACATATCTTTTTTTCTTCTTTCATTACTTCAATTACATCCATTGGAAACCCTGTAGGATAAGCATAGTGTAATCTTATCCATTCTATTCCATCAACCTTACATAGTTCTTTAAGTAAATCTGCAAGAGCTCTTTTTTTATACAGATCAAGTCCATAATATGTTAAATCTTGCGCGATTAGCATAATCTCTTTAACTCCTTTTTTAGCCAAAGACTTGGCATTAGTTACTAAATCCTCAATGGATGTAGATCTATGTTTTCCGCGCATCAGTGGAATAGCACAGAAAGAACAAGGCCTGTCACAACCTTCAGCAATTTTCAAATATGCGTAATGATCAGGAGTAGTTAATAACCTTTCACCAATCAATTCGTGCTTATAATCAGCATTTAATGTTCTTAAAATATTTGGAAGTTCTTTAGAACCAAAATAAGCATCTACATCTGGAATTTCGTCTTCGAGTTGGTCTTTGTATCTCTCGGATAAACATCCAGAAACATATACTTTCTCGACCAAACCTTCTTTTTTAGCATCTACAAAATCTAAGATTGTATTGATAGACTCTTCCTTTGCACTTTCGATAAATCCACAGGTATTTATAATTACAATTGAAGCATCATTCACCTTTGACTCGTGCTCCACTTCAAATTTATTGGCTTTTAACTGAGCCATCATTACCTCAGAATCGTATAGATTCTTTGAGCAACCCATAGTTACCACATTGACTTTGTTTTTTTTTAAAGTTTTGGTCTTCATTAATTAGTATTAAACGAAGAACCACTAAATAGTGATTCAATAAATGCGCTGGTATTAAAAACTTGTAGTTGGTCTACTTTTTCACCAACTCCAATATATTTTACTGGAATTTTAAATTGGTCAGAAATTCCAATTAAAACTCCTCCTTTAGCAGTACCATCTAATTTGGTTATTGCCAATGCATTAACTTCTGTTGCTTTTAGAAACTGATCTGCTTGCTCTATAGCATTTTGGCCTGTAGACCCATCTAGGACTAACAATATCTCATGTGGAGCATTTGGAATAACTTTTTGCATCACATTTTTAATTTTAGTTAGCTCGTTCATTAGATTAACCTTGTTATGAAGTCTACCAGCTGTGTCTATTAATACCACATCTGCGTTATTTGCTTTAGCACTTTGTAGAGTATCAAAAGCAACTGAAGCTGGGTCAGAACCCATATTTTGTTTTACAATTGGGACACCTACTCTTTCAGCCCAAATTGTTAATTGCTCCACTGCAGCTGCTCTAAAGGTATCTGCAGCACCTAATAAAACACTTTTTCCGTTATTTTTATATTGATGGGCTAACTTTCCAATGGTGGTAGTTTTACCTACACCATTTACCCCGACTACCATTATGACGTATGGTTCATTAGATGAAGGAGTTTGAAAATTTGAAGCATCTTCAATATTATTTTCAGACAACATGTCTAAAATTTCATTTTTAAGTAAGGTATTTAACTCATTAACCCCAACATATTTCTCTTTCTTAACTTTTTCTTCTAATCTTTCTATAATCTTCAAAGTAGTTTTAACACTAACGTCTGAGGACACCAAAACTTCCTCTAAACTGTCTAGAACTTCAGCATCGACTTTAGATTTCCCAGCGACAGTTGTAGCAATCTTAGAAAAAAAACTCTTCTTCGTCTTTTCTAAACCTTGATCGAGCTCCTCTTTTTTTTGTTTGGTGAAAAAACTTTTCCAACTCATGATAACTATATTAAATAAAAAAGCTCTTTCCTTATTCTAAAGAAAGAGCTTAAAATTAAAACTTTTTTAGCTTTTATTAAAACCAGTCTTTTACTCTATCGTTATGTACAATTTCTTCTTTGAAAGTATAAGAACCACTTTTTGGAGACTTAACCATTTTAATAACCTTAGTATGTTGTTTCCCTCCTCCTTTTTGAAGAGATGCTACTGATTTCTTAGCCATGATTTAATTATTTAATTTCTTTGTGTAATGTATACTTCTTAAGAACTGGATTGTATTTTTTCAACTCAATTCTGTCAGGAGTGTTTTTTCTATTCTTTGTGGTAATGTATCTTGAAGTACCAGGTACTCCACTTTCCTTATGCTCTGTGCATTCTAAAATTACCTGTACTCTATTTCCTTTCTTAGCCATTTTCTTAAATTATGGGTGGCAAATATAATTTATTTATTCTTATTCACAAGGTTAGATTTGTTTTTATTTACTTCCATAATTCAATAGTTAAATTCTAATGAATATATTTGAAAAAAATAAATTAATGAAAAATATTTCTTTACTCTTCATGGTCTTAATTTTGTTTTCATGTAACTCCTCCAAAGAAGATCCCATTTTAAGTTCTAAAAACGAACCTCTATCGTCTCAGTTTTATGGAAAATTAATTTCACAAGATTCAATAAAAAATTTAACATTAGAGAAGCAATCTTTAATGAATACTGGAATTAAATCCAGTAAAATATCTGGCAAAATCATAGAAACATGTAGTAAAAAAGGTTGTTGGATGACTTTAGATAGTGGAGAAGATACACTATTTATCAAATTTAGAGATTATGCTTTCTTTGTTCCTACTGATAGTGTAGAAGGTAAAAAAGCAATTGTACAAGGAGATTTATTCCTCGACACAGTTACAGTTGCAATGTTAAAACATTATGCAGAAGATGCTGGAAAATCTAAGATAGAAATTGCTCAAATAACGGAGCCTAGTTACGATTTGGGATTTACAGCAGATGGTGTAATTATTGTTGAATGAAATATAAAATTGGATTTATTTTGTGGTTTCTAACTGGGTGTGCAAGTAAACCATCTATCGAAAAACAACCTAAAGTTATCATGGATCCAAATCCAACAAGTGAAATGGCTCAGCAGATGCGAGATATGACTAAACAACTTGAGGCAATAAAAGTCCAACTAGAAAATAATGAAACCCTTGGGCAAAATCTTTTAAATTTTGAACTAATTCACCATCAACAAGTTACTGATAGTACTTTCCAAAAACCTCATATTGAACCAATGTCTTTATCTTATGATTTTGCTGTTGGAGAATTCAACAAAGAACCAAATATCAAAAACTATTCGTCAATTATTAATAATTGTAGTAGCTGCCACCAGCTTTCTTGTCAAGGTCCGCTAGTTAAAATAAATAAACTTAAGATTAAAAATCTTTAAAAATTAATGACCAGTTAAATAATAAAAGCTAGGATCTTGGTGGAATTCATAGTCTACATCCTGGCAATATATCCAAAATGTATATTACAAGGCTGTCAAAGTCAAAATCAATACATTGATTGTTTTTTAGATTCTTAGCAATGAGAATTAATTAAATATAGAGAATAGAAAAATATGTGAAGAAAATTTTAAGAGTCCTAAACTAGAAGCACTTAGTGAACTAACTACATAAAACCGTTGGATTTTGCTTCAGCTATTACAGCAGAAATACCTTTTTTATTGATAGTTCTAATTGCAGCTGCAGACACTTTAAGAGTTACCCACTTGTCTTCCTCAGGAATAAAGAACTTTTTAGTTTGGAGATTTGGATAGAACTTTCTCCTTGTTCTTCTTTTAGATTTTGAAACGTTATTTCCAGTGATAACTTTTTTTCCTGTAATTTGGCAAACTCTAGACATGGTATTAAAAATTTGAGATGCAAATTAAGTTTATTTTAATGGTATTAACAAATATCATCTCCTCTTTTTCTGCTGTTGCTTGGCAACTTCTTCTAATCGCTGCTGAAAACGAGATTTCTTTTTGATTTTTTTCTTGTTAATCTCAATTTTTGCTCTGATTTTATCTTCATCAATTAAAAACTTTTTAATTCCCCACATTATACCAATATTCATAATATTTCCACAGAAATAGTAATAGCTAAGACCCGCAGAGTATTTATTAAAAAAGAAGATGAACATGATAGGCATAAAATACATAATGACTTTCATATTAGGCATGCCTGGCTGGGTTTGTGCCGCCATTTGGCTAGAATTTGTAATAGTATAAATTAAAGTAGATCCTGCCATAAGAAGTGCGAATAGACTAACATGGTCTCCATAAAAGGGAATTTCAAAGCCCAAATCTAAAATAGAATCGAAAGAACTTAGATCTTCTGCCCATAAAAAGCCTTTGTGCCTTAAAGATAAACTTGCTGGAAAATACCTAAAAACAGCTATTAAAATTGGCATTTGAATAATCATAGGTATACAACCAGCCATAGGATTTACTCCAGTCTGTTTGTACAAGGCCATCGTTTCTTGCTGCTTCTTCATAGCAGCATTTTTATCAGATTTACCTTCGTACTTAGCAGTGATTTTATTCATTTCAGGCTTTATCACCTTTGTTTTTGCTGTGGACATATAATTTTTATAAGTCAAAGGCATTATAACAATCTTAACAATAATGGTTAGTAATAAAATAACCAATCCAATGGAAAAGCCAAAAGACATTAAAAATTTAAAAACTGGATCGATTAGATATCTATTAACCCATGCAAAAACACTCCCACCTAAGTTTATAAGATCTTCAATTTCATAATTGTAAGTTTCTAGTATATCGTAATCATTGGGAACAAATAAAAACTTCAAAGGCACTCTACCCATAGATGGAATAGAGGATTTTGAAGCATAAGATTTGGTATAATTATCATCTTCAAGATTGCGATGAACAATTTTAGTTTTTCCAATTCCAGATCCATCTTCAGTTAATAGAATTGAAGAAAAAAACTTGTGTTTAAAAGCAATCCAATTGATATTACTTTGTAGTTCATCCTCTTCATCAGACATCTCAGAAAGATAATCTCTTGTGCTTCCAAAATACCTATACATGATAGTACAAATATTCCTTTCGTCTTCTGCTAATTTCTCTGTAGACAATCCTTTCATAGACCATTTTAAATCAACCCCGGACTTAATATCATTTTCAAGATTATGGTAGTTAATTTCAAAATCAACGTCGTAATTACCATTAGAAAGAGTGTAAGAAAACTCGAGGTATTTATCTGGTGATCCTGCATTTGCTCTAAAAACTAAAAGGTTATCGTTTTTTTCAACTAATTCAAAAAACAAGTCACTGGTCTCAATTGGAATAACTTTTTCTGCATCTACTATGGTAAGACTCATTTGAGAAGTTTCTTTTTCAAATAGAGAAAGAGGTTTATTTTCATCGCTAAAAAAACTATTGTAGGTCCTATATTTATATTCACCATTTTCATCAAGCTCAACCATTTCAGCATTGGTAATTCTTGCACCTTTTGAAGAAAAAGAAAGTCTTATTTTATCATTTTCTAAAAAGTAATCTTTTTCCTGACCATTAACCGAGCCATAAAAAATTCCATAGTTTTCAATTAATTGCTCGTTTTCTTTTTGAACTAAAAGTTTTTGGAAAATAATATTGTCTGCAGAATCTATCTCTAATCCTGATTCAGAGTTGGTGGCACTTTTAAACTCAGTCGATTCAGCGCTATTAAGTTCTGACACAACTTCACTAGATTGACTAACTGGGTTAGTGGAATTTGGTTGCTCGTTAGGCTGGTTCAAAAACATAAAAGCCATAACTACTGCACCAATTAAAATCAAACCCGTCGTAGTATTTTTATCCATTAATAGAAATTTAGAGGACAAATATATTTTTTCTTAATCAAAAATGGGAGGAGATTAACAAATAATAGCAAGAAATAAATTTATAAGATTTAATCTTATCGTTAATAACTTTGTGAATAAAGGAGGTACCTCCTACTACTTAATCAAAGGAACATCAAATATTTTTACATAAACTAATTCAATAAATGTTTGCAGCTCTATTTGTAAAAAAAAGAATAACACACAAACTGTTAGCTAAGCAATTTGTTCATAAAACACTTCGTGCAGTTGACGAAACTTTTGAAGATTTTTTAGATGCGATTTACAATGATACAGAATTAGAAGCCTATCCTAAACTAAATTACAAAGATCCATCTGTTCTTATGCATATAATAGTAGCTGGAAACATGAAGTTTTTTGAAAGAATACTTTCTAGCCATGAAGAAAATGCAATTTGCAATTCAATTATTAAAGAAATGAGCGTAATTTTTGAAATGGATTTCAATGAAATGCAAGAGAAATTAGAAAGTTATAGCTCCTTCATTTCAAGAGTAAATCACCCATCGAAAAACATTTTATACGGAATGTCCAAGTCTGTATTTTTCAAGTTTAAACTTGGTAAATACCAAGATGATTATTTTGCTCAATTAAATACTCCTAACCCAATTTTCTTAAAGAAGATTGACCTATTAATAGAAAATTATGTTTGGGATTGGAAAACGGTTTTTGAAAAATCTAAAATAACTTACTAACTAGTTTAGTGCAAAATTCTTTATAGCCATTTCTTTTATATCATTTCCAATAGCTAAACAAGCTGTTGCTGCAGGTGAAGGCGCATTTAAGACATGTATACTATTTGAAGTATATTCTATTCTAAAATCATCTTTAGTATCCCCGTTTTGACTTAACAACAAAGCCCTTACTCCTGCTCTACCAGGCTTAATATCGTTCATGGTTAGAGAGGGTATTAATTTCTGTAAAGTTTTTAAAAATAATTTTTTGGAAAAAGCTCTTCTATACTCATTAATTCCATAAGATGCATTTTTGAAGAAAAGTTGCCAAGTCCCCCTGTAAGACAAAGCATCTAATGAGTCATTTAGACTAAAGTCAGTCTTATTATATCCTTCTCTTTTAAAACTAAAAACTGCATTTGGACCACATTCAACATCTCCATTGACCATTCTTGTAAAATGAACCCCCAAAAATGGAAAAGCAGGATCTGGAACTGGATAAATAAGATTATTTACTTTGTTTTTTGCATGATCTTCTAATTCATAATAGTCACCCCTGAAGCCAACAATTCTTTCTTTAAGAGGAATATCGTCGCTTTTGGCAAGTCTATCGGCTTGAAGACCACCACAAACTATAAGATACTTTGATTTTAAAATCTTATTTTTTGTTCTTATAATCTTTATATCTGCTTGATTTTCAATTGAAGTAACTTCTTGAGAAAGCAATACGTCACTATTCTCATTCCATCCGCAAGCAACATCTACCATTTTATTGGTAGCTTGTACATAGTCTATTATTCCGGTACAAGGAACCCATATCCCTGCAATGCCATTTACTTCTGGCTCAATTTCCTTAATTTGACTGGCGTTAATTTTTTCAATGCCTTCGGTATTGTTTTCCAAACCATTTTTATAGATTTTATCCAAAAATTTGAATTCTTTTTCTTGAGTAGCGACCACTACCTTTCCACAAACATCGTGGGTAACTTTGTGTTCTTTGGAGAATTTAACCAGCTCGTGCCTTCCTAAAACACAATTTCTTGCTTTATTAGATCCTGGTGTATAGTACAATCCTGAATGAATTACTCCAGAATTACTTCCAGATTGGTGTTTTGCTAATTGATCTTCCTTTTCAATAAGAACTAAATTCTTATTGGGAAAATGCTGTTGAAGTTTATAAAAAGTTGCAGCACCAACAATTCCTCCACCAACAATTGCTATATCGTATAGTTTATCCATAGTTTTCAATAGAAATTTCTTCTTTTGGAACTTGAAAAAGTAAAAGTAAACCAACTACAAAGAAAACTACCAATGCAACTATTGAATTCCTCATACTTCCGGTAATTTGTTCTATAAAACCATAAGAAAACATTCCAATTACTATTCCTAATTTTTCAGAAATATCATAAAAGGAAAAGAAGGAAGAAGTGTCTTTTGTTCCAGATGGAATGTATTTGGAAAAGGTACTTCTTGACAAAGATTGTATTCCCCCCATTACCAATCCAACAAAACCTGAAATAAGATAAAAATGAATAGGTTCATAAACCAGTAATGCACTTAAACAAAGTAAAATCCAAATAAAGACTACTAATTTCAATGCAAACAAATTTCCTTTAAGTTTAGAAAGTTTAGAGAGTAATATAGCTCCAGGAATTGCAATTAACTGTATTAATAAAATACCAATAATCAAGCCCATCTTAGAATTTGCACCTTCACCCCAGTTCACTTCTTTGGTGCCAAAATATACAGCAACCAACATTATTGTTTGTACTGCCATACTGTAAACAAAAAAAGAGTAAATAAATCTTTTAAGTCTCTTGGTTTTCATTATGTAAACTCTAACCTTATTAAGCTCTACAATTCCTTTTTGATAAGTAGATTTATCCTTGATTCTAATTTTCTCACCTCTTGGGAGACTTCTAAATGTGATTTGAGAAAAACAAAACCACCAAAGACCAGTTAATGCAAAACAAGATCTTGTATAAAAAGCACGTTCACTTTCTTGGGCATTAAAAATTAAGACCAAACAAAAAACAAGCAAAATAACACTCCCAAAATAGCCCATGGAAAAACCTCTAGCAGATAAACTATCGTGGTCTTTTTTTTCTGCAATTTCAGGTAGAAATGCATTGTAAAAAACCAAACTACTCCAAAACCCTATTCCGGTCATCACAAACAAGAGCATACTAATCTCCAAATGGTTTTTATCAAAGAAAGACAGGAGCACACAAGAAAATGAACCTAAATAACAAAAGAATTGCATGAAAGCTCTTTTATTACCAGTGGAATCTGCAATACCCGATAAGACAGGAAGAATAAAAACTAATAAAAGAAAGTAAGAAGAACTTAGTAAAGTTATAAGTGCTGTATTGATAAATTCAAACCCAAAAAAGACAACCTTTTCATCTACATAGCCCTCATAAAAAACAGGAAAGATTGCACTAGAAATTACCAAAGGGTATACCGAATTTGCCCAGTCGTAAAAAGTCCAAGCTTTTTGAATTTTCTTGTTTGTTTTTAGCATTAATTTATTTGATTATTATAAACTCAACCCTTCTATTTTTTGCCATACTAAACATAGTAGTTCCTTTAGAAGCGGGTTGGTCTGAACCTAAATCTTCTGCAGTAATTCTTTCAGAGGAAATTCCATTTTTTAACAAAAAATCCTTTACAGATTTTGATCTGTAATTACCTAAATTCTTTAACACTTTATTTTCTGGATCATCTTGAATAGCTTGTTTTTCTAAATTATCAATATGTCCGTTTAATTGCAATTTCAAATCTGGGTCTCCATTTAAAATATCAATTACATTATTTAAGTTGTTGTCAAACATCGGGTCAACTGTATAATTTTCTACATCAAAATATATTGAATACTTTTTAAGCTTAACATCAATAGGCAATTTCTGATCAACTTGAACATCTAGATGGTAAACAATGGATTCTCTTTTCTTTTTTTGTCCTTTATTACAATCACATAAATCAGGATCTTCTACCAAAACAAGTTCAACATTGTCTATGTAATAATAAGCCTCTGGAGATTGAATTCCAGGAAAATCATCAGACTTGGTTAGTTTTTCATATTCAGTATCCTTATTGTTGAAAAAATTACCAATTGTTATATACTTTTCTTTCCCATCAGCTTGGAAAACACCACAAACAGTTTCCCACTTATATCTAGACTTATAAATTTTACTTTTTTCATTGGTTACAACTGCGGATAATTCTGCCTTATTATTAAAAATAATATCTCCTTTTTTATCCAGAGTAACAGGTTCTTCACTAATATAAACACCAATATTATCTATAGCATATTTACTAAGGTCTGATAAGCTTACATGAATATTTACACAGTAATTAAGCCCACTAGCAAGTGGCTTAATAAGCAATGACTGGAGATATGTTCTAGGTTTTTTATTGTTGTAGCTATATGTTAATATTCCAGCATAATTTTCTCCTTCTTTGGGGAATTCCTTCCCATAAATATTTTCAGGGGTACCAATATCACCCGGAACACTACTTGAAAAAAGATCTGCTTTCAGTGATGTGGGAGAATACCAGTCGTTGGCAACATTAATTTGATTTAATTTTTTAAGTTTTCCGTCTATGCTCTCAAAGCTTGGGTTAAGAACCAAATTATTATCTTCTTGGGCTATATAAGAATTAAAAGAAAATAATATAAACAGGGAATAAATTAATTTACTTCGCATTTTTAGTTGTTTGATTTAACACTTTCTATAAAACATTTAACTTTTTCAGGATCCGTATCAGGATAAACTCCATGTCCCAAGTTAGCAATATGTCTATTGCCAGCAAAGTTATTAAGCATTTCTTTAGTCTTTTTTTCAATAAGTTTAAAATCTCCATATAATACACAAGGGTCTAAATTCCCCTGTAAGGTCTTAGTATTTTTAAACAAATCAACTGCTTTATCAATATTCATAGTCCAGTCTAGTCCAATAGTGTTACAATTTAAATTTTTCATGCTTTCAAGAGCAAAAAAAGCTCCTTTACTAAAAACAGTAAGAGGAACCTGATCAATTGTATCACATATTTTATGAACATATTTCATGCCAAATTCGTTGTAATATTCCGGAGATAATATTCCCGCCCAAGAATCAAAAATTTGCAATAAATCTGCTCCAGCCTTAATTTGTAATTTTAAATACTCAATGGTAGCAGAGGTTATTTTCTCTAGCAGTAAATGAGCTAGTTCTGGCTCTCTATACAAAAAACTCTTTGCTTTACTAAATGTTTTAGAACCCTGGCCTTCAATCATGTAGGCAAATATTGTCCAAGGAGCACCAGCAAAACCTATTAATGGAACTCTTTGAGAAAGTTCTTTTTTGGTGATTTTAATTGCTTCAAAAACATAAGATAAATGATCGTCTAGGTTAGAAGTGTTTAAAGAATTAATATCGGATTTATTTTCTATAGTTTTTGGGAAATAGGGTCCTTTTTTTTCTATCATTTCATAGAGTAAACCCATAGCTTCTGGTATTACCAAAATATCAGAAAAAATAATTGCTGCATCAACTCCTAAAATATCTACTGGCTGAATAGTGACTTCAGCTGCCAAATGAGGAGTTTCTACCAATTCTTTAAACCCGCTCAATGAATTTCTTATTTTTCTATACTCAGGAAGAATTCTTCCTGCTTGTCTCATCAGCCAAACTGGTGTTCTTTCAATATTTTTACCTTTTGCAGCTCTTAGTATAAGATCATTCTTTAAATTCATGGTGTAAATGTATAAAAGACAGTCATTAAAAAATATATTCTATAGAACTAGATCCATAAATCTTATTGTTTTTTGGCTTTTTTTCATGGTTATTCAAAATTTTACCGCGCAAACTAATGTAATAAATAATTATTTTAATGACACAATTGTAGTATTAATTACTAATGAAAATAAGGAAATAAGAGGTTTATTGCTAAGTGAAGATTATAATTCATTCGTTTTAGAAATTGCCAATGAAAATAAAAGATTTAATAAAAATGATATTAAGTCGTATAGATACATTACAAGAAATCAAATAAAATCAATAAAAGAATTTAAAAATCCAAATCCTATATATACCAAGTACTGCTACTTCCCATCTGCCTTCATTACTGAAAAAGGAAATGTGACAACAAACTCCCATTATTTTATAACAACTAATTCAAAAATAGGAGTTCATGAAAATTTTGAAATTTCTGTAGGAAATATATTTATATATAATGTGTTTTCTTCACTTACATATTCTAAAAAAATAAACAATTCATTCACTACTGGAATATCCCTTATTGGTAGTATAAATCTATTATCTAATTTAAACGGAATTAATGAATTTAATAGCTGGGGGTTTTTGCCAAGAATCACTTATGGAGATAGTTTTCAAAACACAACTATTGGTGTAATAGGTTATCATCTTCCAGTTTTAGAAGAGTTTTATTATGGAGGATATTTAGCAAGTCAAAAAAAAATAGCTGAAAGGTTTACTCTTGCAGGTGAAATTGTTGGAATTACTGTAGATGGTCTTCAAATTGGATTAATAAATAATATTATTATAAATTTTGCAAGAAATTTCAGAGAAAACTGGAGTATAGGTGTTACGATTATAAATATAGAGGCAATTAATAATGCTTTAGGAATAGATGCAATAGCACTTCCTTATATAGGATTACAAAAAAAATTTTAGTTATTTAGACAATAATACATAGCCTTTTAGGCTTTTCTCTTTGCCGGATGAACTATCTACCAAGTCAATCTTCCATATATACGCATCTGACGATAATGCATTATTTTGATACGTACCATCCCATTTCTCATTAAAATCTTTCGTGCTAAATATCAACTCCCCCCACCTATTAAATATCTTAAAACTATAATTCTCTACCGATATCTTATCCCCAACAGGGAAAAAACTATCGTTCAATCCATCTCCATTTGGAGTAAATGAATTTGGTAAGAAAAATGCATATTCACCCTCTACTATCTGTGTGCCATAAACCGTATCAGAACATCCATTCTGATTCTCTACATACAACTGTA
>CAJIYZ010000010.1 GCA_905181675.1 Bacteroidetes bacterium MED-G20 | reverse complement strand
TAATAATTTGAAAAAAAATGTTTTATTAACTATTTACTTTAGGGTTTAAAAAATTGAGAAATTGAAAATTGCAGTTTTTTAAGCCCTTTTTGTGTTTTTTTAAAAGAAAATCATGGTTTTTTGTTGTTTTTTTAAGTTTTATGCCATTTTCATATTGTAATTCCATTTTAAATCTTCTTAAGAATATTTCCTTAAAAAATCATAAAATTGATGTGAATGAGTTATTATATTATAGTTTTATATGTAATAAAATATGAAAAGCAAAGAAGGATTTATATTTAAAAAATTTGAAGCAGAAAATCAGTCTCCATTTGATAGACTTTTTGATGTTTTCAAGGAGCTTCTCACCCATACTTCTGGGGATTTTGACGAAGCCATCAATTGGTTAAAAGAGCTGGATAAAGAATATAAACTAACCAATAATGACTATACCATCGAAGATTTTATAGAAGAGCTCAAAGAAAAAGGCTATATAAAAGAAGAAATTGACAGTGAGGGAAATGGAAATATTTCTTTAACTGCAAAAACGGAGCAAGCTATTCGTCAACAAGCGCTAAATCAGATATTTGGTAAAATTAAAAAAAACGGCATTGGCAACCACAAAAGCAATAAGCAAGGACTTGGAGACGAACATACTGGAGATTTTAGATCTTTTCAATTTGGAGATTCTATAGAGAAAATTTCTGTTACTGAATCTTTAAAAAATGCCCATATAAATAACGGTATAAGTGATTTTAAACTTAGCGAAAATGACTTGGTAATTGAGGAGTCATACCACAAAAGTCAAATGAGCACAGTGCTAATGGTAGATATTAGCCATAGCATGATACTATACGGTGAAGACAGGATTACTCCAGCAAAAAAAGTAGCAATGGCTCTATCAGAATTTATAAAAACTAGATACCCTAAAGACAGTATTGATATATTGGTTTTCGGAAACGATGCTTGGCCTATTGCAATTAAAGATCTTCCATATTTAAAAGTTGGACCTTACCATACCAATACTGTTGCAGGATTAAGTTTAGCAATGGATATGCTAAGGAGAAAGAGAAATACCAATAAGCAAATTTTCATGATTACTGACGGGAAGCCCAGCTGTTTAAAACTTAAAGATGGGAGATATTATAAAAATAGTAATGGACTGGATCCTCATATTACCAACCAATGTTATGCCATGGCCCAACAAGCAAGAAGATTACATATTCCTATCACTACTTTTATGATTGCACAAGATCCCTATTTAATGGAATTTGTAAAAAAATTCACAGAAGCCAATAAAGGGAAGGCTTTCTTCACCGGGCTTCAAAATCTTGGGGAAATGATTTTTGAAGATTACGAGACTAACAGAAAAAAAAGAATAAAATAAAACATGGATTATCAGAAAATTAAAACTTTAGGAGCGCTTAAAATAGCCAACTATAAGCAAAAAAGTATTAAAGATGAGTTAAGAGAAAATCTAATTTATAATATTCAAAACAAAATCAATGTTTTCCAAGGGATTCATGGTTATGAGAAAAGTGTTATTCCAGAAATAGAGCGAGCTATACTTTCTAGACACAACATTAATCTGCTTGGATTAAGAGGTCAAGCAAAAACAAGAATTGCACGTTTAATGGTCAATCTTTTAGATGAATATATTCCATATGTAGAAGGCTCAGAAATTTACGATGACCCAATTGCTCCTATATCTAGAGCATCTATAGAACTGACAAAAAAAATGGGAGATGACACTCCAATTTCTTGGCTTCATCGTTCAGACAGATTCGCAGAAAAATTAGCTACCCCAGATGTTACTGTAGCAGATTTGATTGGAGATATTGACCCTATAAAAGCTGCCAATCTTAAGCTAAGCTACGCAGACGACCGAGTAATTCACTATGGAATGATTCCAAGAGCAAATAGATGTATTTTTGTTATCAACGAATTACCAGATTTACAAGCGAGAATACAAGTTTCATTGTTCAACATTCTTCAAGAAGGAGATGTTCAAATTAGAGGATTTAAATTAAGATTAGAATTAGATATCCAGTTTATATTTACCGCCAACCCTGAAGACTACACCAATAGGGGCAGTATTGTAACTCCACTTAAAGACAGAATAGGTTCTCAGATTCTAACCCATTATCCAAAAGATATTGAAACCGCGAAAAAGATAACTAACCAAGAAATTAGCGCAACTTTAAGTCAAAAAGAAAATATTTACCTACCTGGTTTAGCGGCAGACTTAATTGAAGAAATTAGTTTTGAAGCCAGACAAAGTGAGTATATTGATGAGAAAAGTGGTGTAAGCGCTAGACTTAGTATTTCAGGATTGGAAAATTTATTAAGTAGTGCTGAACAGCGATTACTTAGAAATAAGGAATCTAAAACTACCGTAAGATTGTCAGACTTTTCGAGTATTATTCCTGCAATCACCGGAAAGGTAGAGCTTGTTTATGAAGGCGAACAAGAGGGGGCAGAATTTGTAGCAAACAAGTTAATTGAAAGTGCAATTAAAACTCTTTTTGAAAAGCATTTTCCTAAAATTGAGAAATTGGAAAAACAAGGAGCCAATACTCCATACGATGATTTAGTTACTTGGTTTTTCAATGAGTCTAAATTTGAAATACTTAATGGGATTTCAGAAAAAGAATATCAGAAGAAACTGCTTTCTATAGAACCACTAAATCAGCTTTTAAAAAAATACCATCCTGGCACTTTGAAAGAAGATGTATGTTTTTTAAATGAGTTTGTTCTTTGGGGTTTGGTGCAATTCAAAAAACTAAGCAAAGTGGAATGTTCTGAAGGAATTGAAATCCAAGATCCTTATGGAGATTATATAAGAAACATATAAAATGAGAGGATTCTTGCGATTTTGAACACCAATAGCCTTCCGGAAAAAATAAAATCTAACTTCCAATTTTCTTTTACTAAAGAACAAGAGCAATTAGTGGAAGAGGTTTCAGAATTTGTAAACTCCATTAGTACACGAAATATATTTCTTCTTAAAGGATATGCTGGGACAGGAAAGACTAGTTTGATTTCTTCTTTAGTAAATAGTCTTTCTTTTGTTGGGAAGAAATCTTCACTTCTTGCACCTACAGGAAGGGCAGCTAAGGTTCTTTCCAAATATTCAAAAAAAAGTGCTTCTACTATCCACAGGAAGATATACTGGATTAATAGTAATAAAAGTGGAAATACATACATTAAACTAAAAGAAAATACGCATTCCAATACTATTTTCATTGTAGATGAAGCATCTATGATTCCAGAATCTTCCGACAAGGGCTTTGGAAATAGATCGCTTTTAGATGATTTAATTGAGTATGTATATAATGGTATAGGTTGTAAACTAATTTTAATTGGAGATACAGCTCAATTACCCCCTGTAAGTTTAGACATAAGTCCTGCTCTGAGCGAAACATTTTTAAGTGAGAATTATTCTAAAGAAATACTTTCATTCAGCTTGAGCGAAGTTGTCAGACAAGACAAGTCGTCAACTATTTTAGTAAACGCAACTAATATTAGAAATCAAATTTCTAACTCTATTTTTAATATCCCAAAGTTTCTGGTTAGTGACGATGTTATTAGAATAGAAACCGGTGATGAATTGCAAGAAAACCTTGAGTCCAATTATAATAAAGGGGGAACTCCTAATACTATTGTCCTTTGTAGATCTAATAAAAGAGCCAATATTTACAACCAACAAATTAGATCTAGAATAAAGTATTTAGAGGAAGAGATCTCTACCGGGGACTTATTGATGGTGGTGAGAAATAACTACTTTTGGTTAGGGGAAAAGAACTCTTCTGAACTCATAGCAAACGGAGATATTATTGAGGTTCTTTGTGTCAATAAAATCTTAACTAAGCACGGTTTTAAATTTGCAGATGTCACCATTAGACTTATTGATTTTCTAGAAGAGAAAGAAATAGACCTTATAGTTATGTTAGATACTATAACCTTAGAAACCTCTTCCTTGAGTTATGAAGAATATCAAAAACTCTATCATGAAATTAGTAAAGACTACAATGGAGATAGAAAAAAAATAAAAGAAGATAAATACTTAAATGCATTACAAGTGAAATTTTCTTATGCCATTACTTGTCATAAATCTCAAGGTGGGCAATGGGAAAATGTTTTTGTAGATCTAGGGTATTTTAAAAATGAAATGTTAGATCTTGGGTATTTAAGGTGGATGTACACAGCCATAACAAGAGCATCTAAAAAGCTCTACCTAATAAATTTTAAAAACGACTTTTTTTAGATTGACAACAAAATTGGAAATAGTTAGTTCTGTAAGCGCTATTAATGAAAAAGATTGGGATTTAAAAACAGAAAAAACCAACTCTTTTTTAAAAACAGGTTTTTTAAAAATATTTGAAAACCATAGCAGTATAAATAGTGTTGTGCCAATTTATATAACTACAAATAACGGAATTATTTATGGACATTTAATTAAAATAGATGGTAGTAAAATAGCTAATTACTTGTTCAATAATAGAAGAATTAGCTTTAAAAAATTCTTTTTTAAAAGAATTAAATTTCAGTTTTTTTGTTTCGGAAATACTTATTTATCCAATATCCCGTCTTGTGCTTTTGGATATAAAGGTATTACTGATCAAGAATTAGAAACTATTTTCAAAAGACTTAAGCAAGAATATAAAATTAATTTCTTCTTACTCCCAGATTATTTTTTAAGCACTTTTTCCTCAAACGGAAAGACAGCGAAGAAACTATCTCCTGAATTTGTGATAGATCCAGACATGGTTATGAAGTTAAATCCAAAATGGTATTCATTAGAAGATTATAAAAAAGATATTAGTTCAAAGTATAAAAAAAGAATTAAAAGTGTATACAGTAAAAGCAAAGGGTTAGTAGTTAAGCAGATAAAAAATAGTGAGTTGAAATCTATAGTCCCTAAACTACAAACCTTGTATAATAATGTTCATAATAAGTCCTCGTTTTCGGGCCCGCCATTAAACCTCAGATGTTACGAAGATTTTTCCAACCATTCAACACTAGATTTTTGTATATACGGCTACTATTATAAAGAGGATTTAATAGGGTTTTCTTCAGAATTCTTTGATAAGAATACAATGTATTCTTATTTTATAGGACTAGACTATAAATACAATCAGAAATACCACCTATACAATAGGATACTTTACGACTCAATAAGTCACGGTATAGAAAAAAAAGCATCAAAAATTGTCTACGGAAGAACTGCCTCAGAATTCAAAAGTACAATTGGAGCAAGGCCAGTAAAATCAAAAAGTGCAGTATATATTGATAATAAATTATTAAGATTTATATTATATCCGATTGTGAAACATATTTCCCCAAAAAAATGGGTGCAGAGAAATCCTTTTAAAAGTACAAATTGAATACTATTGAAATAGTAAACTATAGTCCCAAGTATGATTATTCGTTTTACGAATTAAATAAAAGTTGGATAGAAGAATTTTGGACATTAGAAGAGTCAGATTTAAAAGATTTGTTAAAGCCAAGAGAGTCCATTATAGGTCTTGGAGGTGAAATATTTTTTGTTTTGGTAAATAATCTTGCAGTAGGAACTGCTGCGATGATACCATTCCCAAATAATAAGATCGAGTTGGCTAAAATGACCGTGCAAAAAAAATATAGAGGAAAAGGGCTATCAAAAAAATTATTGGAAAAATGCATTAATTATGCTGTAGCTTCTAAGGCGAAGGAAATATTTTTAATATCCAATAGTAGATTATTAAGCGCTAGGAAACTGTACGATAATTTTGGTTTCGTTGAGGTTGATTTAGACTCTAACAAATACTTAAGAGGCAACTATAAAATGGTTCTAAAACTTTAATTAATTATTTTAGATTTTTAAAAGATGGGGATTCTTTAGACTTAAAAAAGTAAAGACTTAGACTTAGAGTAACTAAGAGCCAAAAAAGTATAATTATATTCATTTCTATTTTTAAAAATGCAATTATATGAAAAAAATTGTCAACTCAAAAAAATAATTTTCCTCATATTAATGTTTATTAAACATAAATAAAAAAAGTTTAAACTTTTTTAGCTATAAATACAATGAAAACTCAAATCTGTATTTTTGAACTAAATAAGTTCAAAAAAAATTAATTTTTTCTTAACCTTGATGTTTGAGTGCTGGTAGTCTATACTTAATATAAAATTCAAGCTTAAAAAGAAAAAACTATATTTAAGAGATTTCTGTAAAGGCAAGGAGGATACTGTATTGTTTAATCTTCTGCTTTTTGTTTTTGAAAGAGAATTCTAAAGAGTAATTCGTGAGAGCCTCCAGAATATGTTCTTAGATTGGAGGTAGTAAAATCGTAGGAGTATCCAAAGGAAATGTAGTTTTTATAGGTATATCCAAGCAACATTGAAAAAGCATCACCGCTTCGGTAAGAAAACCCAGCCCATGCAGATTCTTTCCAAGTTACTTTTGAGCCAAACTCAAGTTGCATTGGCACATTAGATACATATCTTAATAATAAATACGGGTCCGCTACTAAATCATATGGCAATATAAAATCGTAACCCCCGTGAATAAAGTAATGGTCTTCTAATTTGTTATTGGATGGATCTGGATTACTAACATCATTAAATTTTATTTTGTTCTGAAGCAAATTTGGAGCAGCACCTCCAGCATGCCACTTATCGCTATAAAATAAAAACCCAAATTTAGCATCTGGCATTATTGATCGCATTACTGCACCAGTAGTTGCAGGGTCATTTGGTTCAGTGAAGGTGAGTTGAAGTCCATCAATTTTCCATTCAATTAATCCTGCACTTAAAGAAAGAGAAACATTTATTTGTTCATTTATTTTTGTGTGATAGGCATAAGATGCTTGAAAACCTGTTCTTCTGGTTGGGCCTACATTGTCTGTATACAAAAATGCGCCCATTCCATTTTTTAAATCTTTAGTTGGGCCATTAACGCTTAGTGTGTAAGTTCTTGGATAGTCCTGTAGTCCTACCCACTGATACCTGTGATTAGATGTTACACTGTACAAATGATCCATTCCTGCAAAAGCTGGATTTTGTGTGTATTTATTCATGAAAAACTGAGAATATACTGGAATCTGTTGAGCAATAAAAACTGAGGAGTTAATAGTAAAAAACCCTAGCAGAATAATAATATGTTTTGAAAGTATTTTCATTATCTAATTATTGTTATTGGACCGGTTATATTGTTTTTTTGACCATCAAATCCATCGTATTCAATAATAAAGTAATATGTTCCTACTGGAATTGGTTTGCTGTTTTTCCCATTCCCTGTCCAGTTTTCTCCTCCAACCTGATCCATGTCGTAAACCACAGAACCCCATCTGTTGTAAACTCTTACTGTAGTATTAGTAAATTGCTCTAAATTTTGAATGATCCAAGAATCGTTTATACCATCACTGTTGGGTGAAAATGCAGATGGAACAACAATATTTGGAACTAAATCTACTCTTATAGTGTCGCTATTTTTACAACCATTAGAATCTGTTACATATACTATGTATAATTCACTAGAATTAACTGTAATCACTGGCTTCTCATTTATAGAATCTTCTTCATAGTCAAAGTTAGTAAGAGGTGTCCAAATGTAAGATGAATTAGTAGGTCCTGTTGGGTTTCCACCTAAAGTAAAAGGGTCTCCGAATCCAATCACAGCATCATTACCGGCATCTACAATTGGTAGAGGAGCAACCGTAACCTTTATGGAATCTTGAACAGTACAAGACTGCTCTGCCACAACAAATACAAAATCATAAATAGTGGTAGATGAATCATCAAAAGAATAACTAATTGTAGTACCAGAACTAACAGCTGAACCTAGCAAATTCCAAGATATTACTGGATTAGTAGCACCTGATGTAACTCCTGTTAGTGTTAAACTATCGCCAAAACATACTAAGGTGTCTGGACCAGCATTTGCAGTAATTTCCAATCCTGGTGTCAATGTTATAGTATCAACTGCTGTACAGTTATTTGTATCTAAAACACTTATATAATAAGTTCCCGCCAATAAACTATCTATGTCTTGGTTATTGGAGCTAAAAGTACCTGACAAGTCTGTCCAACTAAATACATATGGACTAGTTCCTCCAGTTATAATTAAGTTAATACTAGCATCGTTGGAAGAGGAGCAATAAGGGTTAGTAACACTCAAAGTATCTACTACAAAACTATCTGGCTGTAATACTATTACACTGGTATCTATACTACATAACAATTGATCGATTATAGTAACTTGATATGTGCC
>CAJIYZ010000009.1 GCA_905181675.1 Bacteroidetes bacterium MED-G20 | reverse complement strand
TTCACCAAATTTATTATTTTTAATTTTGTCAATAAAAAAATTATCATCACTAAAGTTTTTGAAGATTTCATTTTCTATTTCTAGTGGATTTATTTTTAGTCCGCCGGAATTAATGATATTATCAATTCTATTTAAAAACAAGAACTCTTTATCGCTTAGAATCTTTACTTTGTCATTAGTGATTAAACTTTCAATATTTAATTTTTTAGAATTTATAACTAATTGTTCATTCTTGTTGGTTTCAATTGTAATATCGTTTAAACATTTATAGGGAGTTTTATAGTTACAGTTCTTAAGATTTCTTACTGCTATATGTGATACTGTTTCAGTCATTCCATAAGTTTGAAAGCATTGAGTAGGAATATTATTTATTTTAGAAATTAAGGTTTTAGAAACTATTCCTCCACCTACAATAGCCAATTTAATTTTCTTAAAAATATTTTCATTATCTAAAATATTACCCAATTGCAAGGGAGTAAGAGCAATAAAATCTATTTCAATATCCAGTACTTTCATTGGAATCGACAATGGTTTACATAAAATAATTTTCCCTTTAGATAAAATTGCTCTTACCAACATCATTTTACCACCAATATATTTTACTGGTAAACAATTTAAAAATGTAGAGTTTTCATTAATGTTGAAGTGTTTTAATGTAGCTTCTGCACTTATTGTCATTTGTTTTTTAGAAATATTTATTTTTTTTGGATTTCCTGTGGATCCTGATGTTTGTACAGTAATTTTTTGTTCGTCAGATTTCCAAAACAACAAAAGCTTATGAATTTCTGGATCTATCTCATCTAGAATTGCCTTATCCAGCTTAAATATTTCTCGGTAATCAGTTATTATCATTTGAATTTTTAAAATTTACTAAATCCCAATTTCTATTTTTTTTGTAAAAAATATTTTCGCCTTTAATTTCCAAAGGAGATGAAATATTATTGCTAAAAAGTTGTCCTGTTCCCAGTCCTTGAGGAAGTGAAAGTTGGTAATTGGCACAAAACTGAGCTATTGCACTTAACCCTACATTAGATTCAAGAGCAGATGTTATCCACCAACCAACATTATTTTTTTTGGCAATCTGTATCCATTTATCTGTTTCTTTAAATCCTCCTAAAAGAGTAGGTTTTAAAACTAGATATTGAGGAGATATGTATTCTGTAAATTCATTTCTTTCTTTTTTTAAATGAATTAACTCTTCGTCTAATGCAATTGGAATTGGAGACTTTTCACAAATTTCTTTCAATTGTTTCCATTGATTAACTGCTATGGGTTGCTCAATAGAATGAATCTTTAATGAATTTAATATTTCTAATTTTTTAAATATGTTTTTAGTTGAAAATGCTCCGTTTGCATCTACTCTAATTTCTAATACATCAGAATTAAATTTTTCTCTTATGTTTTTTAAAATGGAAATTTCTTCCATAAAATTAATAGATCCAATTTTGAGTTTTAAGCAGCTAAACCCTTTTTCAATTTTATTTTTTATTTGATTCAGCATAAAATCTTTATCCCCCATCCATATTAGTCCATTAATTTTAATTGGTTTTCCTTTTATAAATGAATTTTGGAAAATAATTCTCTCACCACCATTTTTTAAGTCATTGAGTGCATTTTCAACACCAAATCTAATACTTGGAAAGGATGTCAAATCCAATTTTGATAAATCATTAATTGATTTTTGAACTTTCTTTAGTTGGTTTATCATTTGATCACCAGTTTCTATACTTAGCCCTTCAATTGGACCACATTCACCTAAGCCAAATATATTTGGGTTATCGGAATTAAATATTTTTATATACCATGTGGGCTTATTTCTTAAAACTCCTCTTGATGTTCCACCAGGAATTATGAAATTAAGATTGTGGTTAAATATTTCAGTAGTTAGCATTTGAAACTTCTATTTATCTAACTCGCTAAATTCAGAGTTTTTACTTTTAAACTCTGGTATTATCTCCTTCATGAGTTTAACAATATTATTGTTTTCTTGAGTTTTAATAGATGCTTCTATTTTAGTAATTGTTTGTTCAATATTCTTAAAATTCTCATTAGAAACTTTTCCAATTAATATTTTAGGATGATGTGTTTTGGAGGTGCCCTCATTGGTGTTTAATACCTCTTCAAACATTTTTTCTCCAGGCCTTAGCCCTGTAAATTTTACTTTAATATCCTTATTTACTTCTAATCCAGCTAATTGAATCATTTTATGTGCCAAATCAATAATCTTAATACTTTTGCCCATGTCAAAAACATAAATTTCTCCACCATTACCCATGCAAGATGCTTCTAATACCAGTTGGCAAGCTTCTTGAATAGTCATAAAAAACCTAGTTACTTCTGGATGTGTAACTGTAATTGGTCCACCATTTTTTAATTGCTTTTTGAATAAAGGAATTACCGAACCGTTACTTCCCAGAACATTACCAAACCTTGTAATAATAAACTTTGTTTTATAGCTTCTATTTAGTGACTCACAATACATTTCTGCTAACCTTTTGGATGCACCCATTACATTGGTTGGATTTACAGCTTTATCTGTAGATATTAAAACAAATTTTTGGATTTTAAATTCAACTGCTAAGTCAGCAACTATTCTTGTCCCAATTAGATTGGTTCTCACCGATTCAGATGGATTAAGTTCCATTAATGGAACGTGTTTATAAGCAGCTGCATGGTAGACTAGATTAGGTTCATGAGTTAGGAAAATATTTCTCATTCTTTCTTTTCTTGTAACATCTCCGATAATAATTTCCAAATTGGCATCCATAGAAATTAAATCTTGATTTAAGTCATATAGTGGACTTTCAGCTTGGTCCAAAAGAATTATCTTCTTTGGTTCATATTTAGCTAATTGTCTTACAATTTCACTTCCTATAGATCCGGCAGCTCCAGTAACTAAAATTGTTTTATTCTCAATTTCATTTTTTGTTTTCTGATTGGAAATCTCTATGGGTTTTCTACCTAATAAATCTCCAATATTAATGTCTTTTATTTGTTGTGTAGAGAAGTTTCCATCATACCAATCTTTAACAGAGGGAACTATTTTGACTTTAATTTGATTTTCTAAGCAAAAATCAACCAAACCCTGTTTGTTTTCTAAAGAAGGATATTTAATTGCTATTATTACCGTACTTATTTTAAGTTTTTCAATATGGTGTTTTAGATTTTTTGGATGAATTATTTTTTTTCTATTAACCATTAAATTCTCTTTTTTTAAATCATCATCAATAAACCCTTTAATATTGTAATAACTATTATCGTCTTTTTCAAGATTTGTTTTGGTAATCATTCCCATTTTACCAGAACCATATATTAGAATATTTATTTTTTCTCCCTTTTTTTTATTTTGACTGAAAAAAATTTGTTTGATAGTTAGTCTTGAAGAAAGTAGTAGAAATAAAGTGGCTAAATACTCAATAATTATCACAGATTTTGGGAGCATGACTCTACCATCGAGAAATTTAAATTTTAGTATCGAAAGTATACTGATTAATATAGTTCCTATGGTAACAGTGAAAAAAATTTTATGTGCATCGTCATTGGAAAAATGTCTAATAATTCCTTTATGAGTTTTTGCAATTAAAAAACTTAAAAATCTAATAAATAGAAGAACTGGTACACCTGTAATTACTGTATCGTATTCTTTGACCAAAAAAAGATCGTAAAAATCAATGAAATCAAACCTAATTAAGTACGCTAGAAGTAGCGATAAAAAAGTTAATATAATATCAATTAATAAAATTAATTTTTTTGGTAAATACCATCTTGGATTCATAACTACACAAATATAAATTTAAAAATTCAGTATAAAATTCACTTTAATAGATAATTGTAATATAAATCAAAGTATTTATTTACATTGAAGTCGATATTTCAAAATCATTTTTATTTTTACGCTCTAATTTGCAAATCCTATTTTGAAAAAGATTTTATTTCTTGCCCACCACCGTATTGATAGAAGTCCTGGACAAAGATATAGATTTGAGCAGTTTTTTGATTATTTAGAAACCAATGGTATTCAGTGCTATTTAGCCAATATTATTAATGAAAATGATGAAAAAGCACTGTATCATTCTACAAATATTTTAAAAAAAATAAAAGTAGGAGTTAATTCATTTGTTAGACGCTGGAAACATTTAAAAAACATTGACAGCTTTGACTTAGTGGTTATTTACAGGGAAGTAATTCCAACAAAATCAACATTATTTGAGAACTATATAGCTAAAAAAAATATACCAATGGTGTATGATTTTGACGATGCAATATGGGTTAAAGATGTTTCAGAAGTTAATAAAAAAATTTCTTTTTTAAAAGATGAAAAAAAGATTGAAAAAATTATTCCTATTTGCAAACATATTACTTGTGGCAATGAGTATTTGGCTAAATATGCTTCAAAATTTAATTCAAATATCACCATCATTCCATCTACAGTAGACACAGATTTATATAAGCCTATTGCCAAAAAATATAAGGAAGGTCCAGTGAGAATTGGTTGGGTAGGTAGCCATACCACGGTCAAACATTTTGAAATGATAACCGATGTTTATTTAAAACTAAAATCTAAATATGAGAATAAAATAGATTTTGTTTTGATTGGTGATGAAAATTACCAACACAGAGATCTAGGGATAATGGGAGTCAGATGGGACAATGAAATGGAAGTAGAGTTATTTAATTCCTTTGACATTGGAATAATGCCTATACCTAATAATGAATGGGCAAAAGGCAAATGCGGAATGAAAGGCTTACTTTATATGTCTGTTGGTATACCATCCGTAATGTCAAATGTTGGAATGAATAAAGATATTATTGAAGATGGTGTAAATGGTTTTTTACCAACTGATGATGAACAATGGATAGAAGTTCTGTCAAAACTCATTGAAAATAAAGAATTAAGAAATAAAATAGGAGATAAGGGACGAGAAACTGTTCTAGAAAAGTATTCTAAAAATGTAATTAAAAAGACTTATTTAGATTTGTACACTTCTTTAATGAAATAAATAAATGAAAAAAACAGCATTATACAAAAAGCACATTGAGTTAGGAGCAAAAATGGTTCCTTTTGCTGGATATGAAATGCCAGTACAATATTCTGGTGTTAATTCAGAGCATATAAATGTTAGAGAAAATGTGGGTGTGTTTGATGTTTCTCATATGGGAGAGTTTATAATTAAAGGCGAAAACGCACTAAAATTAATTCAAAAAATATCTAGTAACGATGCCTCTTTGTTATTTCCAGGTAGAGCACAATATGCCTATTTACCAAATGAGAATGGTGGCATAATCGATGATATGATTACATACATGATTAGTGAAAACCATTATATGTTGGTGGTAAATGCTTCTAACATTGAAAAGGATTGGGAATGGATTAATAAGCAAAACAATTGTAATGCACAATTAGAAAATATTTCTGATACTACTTCATTAATTGCTGTTCAAGGTCCAAAAGCTACAGAGTTATTGCAAGAATTTACAGACTTAAATCTATCTGAAATAAAATTTTACCATTTTATGAATGGTAATTTTTCTGTTTTCAAAGATGTTATTTTCTCTGCAACTGGTTATACAGGTTCTGGCGGTTTTGAGCTGTATGTTCCTAACGAAATTGCAGAAGATATTTGGGATTTAATTTTTAATTCAAATAGTAAATTTGGTGTTCTTCCTGCTGGATTAGCTTCTAGAGATACTTTAAGATTGGAAATGGGTTATTGTTTATATGGAAATGATATTAACGATGAAACCTCACCTATTTCTGCTGGACTTGGATGGGTTACTAAATTTTCCAAATCATTTATTGGTGATGATTTAATTAAAAAAGATAAATTGGAAGGAACTGATTATAAGTTAGTTGCTTTTGAATTACTAGAAAGAGGAATTCCAAGAAAAGATTATGAGATTCAGGATGTAAATGGAGCTAATATTGGTCATGTTACATCTGGAACCATGGGACCTTCAGTAGGAAAAGCAATTGGTATGGGATATGTTAAAACCAATTATTCAGTATTGGGGAATAAAATATTTTTAAAAATTAGAAATAAATCTATTTCAGCTGAATTAATTAAGTTGCCTTTTTACAAATCAAAATGATTAAGAAACCAAGAGTTGAAGTCTGTTTTACACCAAATCTTTTCCCATTATATGCAGAAGATTTTGAAGTAGTAGTGGTAATTGATGTTCTTAGAGCAACTTCTGCAATATGTACAGCATTTCATTACGGAGTAGATAAAATAATCCCTGTTAGTAGTTTAGAAGAAGCTACAGTATATAGAGATAAGGGTTTCCATGTTGCTGCTGAAAGAAAAGGTAAAATTGTTGAGGGTTTTGATTATGGTAATTCTCCCTTGAGTTATAAAAATGATAAATTGAAAGGAGAAACATTAGTTCTTACAACAACCAATGGAACCAAAGCGATAAATATTGCCAAGGATATTGAGCATTTGTTAATAGGTTCATTATTAAATTTAGACGCAATTAGTAAATACCTTATAGACCTTAACAAAAGCGTATTACTACTTGGTTCTGGTTGGGAGAATAAATTTTGCTTAGAAGACTCTATATGTGCTGGAGCAATCAGTGAAAATTTATTAAAGACCAATAATTTTGAAAGTTATAATGATTCAACTATTGCTGCCAAATATCTTTATCTCTCTGCTAAAACCAATTATTTTGGGTATTTAAAAGCCTCTTCTCATAGAAAGCGTTTAAAGAAATTAAATCTAAATCAAGATATCAAATATTGTTTGACTGCCAACCAAACAGAAGTTATTCCTTATAGAGAAGACTACTATTTAAAAAAGCTTTTCTAAATAGATGAAGATTATTCTCTCTCCAACTAAAACTATGATGAGTTCACAATTTAAAATTGAAGATTCACCTAGTTCTATTCCTTTTTTTCAAAAAGAGTCCATAAAGATTCACCAATTATTAAAAGGTTTTCCAAAAGATGATATTAGAAGTTTAATGAAATTAAGTGAAAACTTAAATAACCAAACTTTACAAGATATTCAGCTTTGGGATTCTGATAAGTCACTTAAAACCTATGCTGTATATGCTTATCAAGGAACAGCTTTTAAAAATTTATATCCTCATAAATGGAAATTATCAGATGCCACTTTTGCTCAAAATCATTTGTTGATTTTAAGTGGTCTTTATGGTATTCTACAACCTTTTGATTTAATAAAAAAGTATAGATTAGAAATGGGTTTGAAATTAGAGATAGAATCTTACCAGACTTTAACCCATTTTTGGAAAGAAAGATTTACTAACTACTTTAATAGAAATAAAGAACAACATTTTATAATAAATCTAGCAAGCAAGGAGTATTCTAATGTTTTATCCCAAACCCATCTTCATGGGGAAGTTATAGATTGCATTTTTTATGAAAAATCTAATAATTCTTTTAGGGTTGTAGGAAATTACTCTAAAGCAGCAAGAGGAAGTATGGCAAACTTTATTGTGAAAAATAAATTAGATAGAATTGAAGATTTGCAAAAATTTAGAGAATTGGGCTATTGTTATTCCCCACAAGAATCTTCTAATAATAAGCTAGTTTTTATTAGATAAAATTATTTTTTAAGCCTAGCAAAGTCTTTGGCAAAATAGGTCAAAATAATATCTGCACCAGCTCTTTTAATACTTGTAAGAACTTCGTTAAATGTTTGGTTATAGTCTAGCCATCCTTTTTCAGCAGCTGCATGAACCATTGCATATTCACCACTAACATTATAGGCACTTATTGGGAGATTAGAGTTTTTCTTAATAGTTTGAATAACATCTAAATAGCTTAATGCAGGTTTTATCATTAAAATATCTGCTCCTTCCAATTCGTCTAATTCAGCTTCTATCAGACTTTCGCTTTTATTTCTTGGATCCATTTGATAAGTTTTTTTGTCACCAAATTTTGGTTCAGAATCCAAAGCGTCTCTAAAGGGACCATAAAAAGCACTTGCGTATTTAGCAGTATAACTCATTATGCTTGTACTTGTAAATTCATTGTCGTCCAAAGTTTCTCTTATTGCACCAATTCTTCCATCCATCATGTCTGATGGGCCAATTATATCTATTCCTGCTTCTGCTTGCGCTAGTGCCATTTTACATAAAATTGGAAGTGATTGGTCGTTATCAATTTCTCCATTAATCACTAATCCATCATGACCATCAATTGAATAAGGGTCCATAGCAACATCGCTCATTAAAGTGAATTCTGGAAAATTATTTTTTATTGTGTGAATTGCTTTTAGATAAAAATTTTTTGAATCATATCCGTAACTAGCAGTTTTGTCTTTTAGGTGATTTTCAACTGCTGGGAATAGCACAAAATTATTAATACCTAGTTTTCCACAGGTTTCAATTTCTTTGAGCAATAAATCTAAAGACCATCTAAAACAATTTGGCATAGAACTAATAGGCAACTTTTTATTTGACCCATCTACTATAAATAGAGGGTATATTAAATCTTCTATTTTAAGGTTTGTTTCAGCAACCATTTCTCTGACATTTGCTGATTTCCTATTTCTTCTAGGTCTTTGATTCATTTACTTTAAGTAGTTAAAAGTCTGATCTTTTTTTAGGGATATTAATGTTTGATATATTAACTCTATTACCGAGTTCACATCGTCTTTAGAGCACATCTCGACTGTTGTATGCATATATCTAAGTGGTAATGATATCAGAGCAGAAGCTACACCTTTATTAGAGTAAGCAAATGCATCGGTGTCTGTTCCAGTACTTCTTGATGCTGCTAGTCTTTGAAAGTCGATTTTATTTTTTTTGGCTTGGTTAATTATGAATTTCAGTAGGTTGTTTTGTACAGCTGGACCGTATGTTAGAACAGGTCCTTTTCCTGAGGATAAATCTCCTTCTACAACTTTTTTAATCATTGGAGTATTGGTGTCGTGACAAACATCTGTAACAATTGCTACATCTGGTTTAATTCTTTCGGCAATCATTTGAGCACCTCTAAGACCTATTTCTTCTTGAACAGCATTGGTTATATAAAGTCCAAAAGGAAGTTTTACTTTGTTTTCACGTAATAGCCTAGCTACTTCTGCAATCATAAATCCACCCATTCTGTTGTCTAAAGCTCTTCCTACATAATTAGATTTATTTAGAACCATGAATTCATCTTCATAGG
>CAJIYZ010000008.1 GCA_905181675.1 Bacteroidetes bacterium MED-G20 | reverse complement strand
CATCAATAAATGACAAATACCATTACACTGCCCTAAAGCTTAATTTTGACATCTCTTCTGGAAAAACAACTACATATAACAGCGAATCTAATTCAGAAAATACAACTCCAATTATCAATAACACTTCTACAGTGTTTCAAGGAAGTCCACCTTTAGTGGAGAGAATTAATCCAAGTAATTTTTACACAACAGACTTACCTGCAATTAATTTTTCAAATTCTATTGCGAATCTTGAGGATAAAATTATACCTAGCAATAATTATAATTCAACTGACATAGCCAATATCTTTAAACTAAATGGAGATGCTCAAAAAGTTACAAGTAATGAATTTGTTTTAACAAGAAATAATCAAACACAATCAGGGAATGCATTTACCCATAATAAAATAGATTTTTCTAAGGATTTTAAACTAAAATTTGATGCAAATCTTGGGAATTTTGACAACGCAGGAGCTGATGGAATAGCCATGGTTTTTCATAATGATCCTAGAGGAGTATATACAATAGGTGAAAATGGAAAATATATTGGCGCTGGAAATATTAGGAACGGAATAGTTTTAGAAATTGACACTTATTACAATAACGATGTTGATGCAACTTCTAGTGATCACACTTCAATTTGGGCAACTGAAAATATTAACGATAAAATATCTGCAGATATAAGTTTTACAAATTTAGAAGATGGAGGCTGGCACACTGTTGAAATTAACTGGAACGTATATACCCAAACACTGACCTATACCCTTGACGGTTATTATGCGGGCAAAGTGATTGGAGATTTGGCAAAAAAATATTTTGGAGGATCAAATTCTGTTTATTATGGATATACAGCATCAACAGGGTACTATTTCAATATTCAAAAAATTAGATTTGAAAATGAGGAACTTAAAAATGTAAGTGCAATTTCAATGGGAGAGTATTCATCTAGGTCAAATATTGAATTTTCAGTAAATGGCTATATTTCCAAAAACTACAGTTTTAAAAATGGCGTTCTTTCTTCATATATAAATTTAAATCCTGGTAAAAACGTTGTTAAAGTAAAAGGTATCAACCAGTTTGGTAGTGATTATAAAACAACCACTATCTATTATAACCCTCCATCTTTGCAAGAGCCCCCATTGGTTAAAATAACAGTGCCCAATTCCTCTCCTCACGTTTCTTCAGCCCCCTATTCTGCCATCCACGCATCAATACTAAATATTGAAGACAGAAGTCAAGTAACATTTAAAATAAATGGCGAAAGAATATACAATTTCTCATTTAATGGAGAATATTTTAGTGCCAATAATATTCCTCTTAGATATGGTAATAATTTAATTCAAATTTCTGGTTCAAATATTTACGGCTATGCTAGTGATGAAACCATTATTGTGTATTCTGCTAATTTACCCGAGCCAAAAGTTGATATTACTAGCCCCAATACTAATCCATATAATTCTTTCAATTCTAATACTAGTTTAAGAGCGACCATTTTAAATGTTGAAAACAAGTATAATGTTGAATTTTATATAAATGGAAATAGATCCTATGAATTTGATTTTTCAGGAACACAATTTGAAGCAAAATCAATAAACTTATTTCAGGGAGTTAATAAAATAAAAGTTGTAGGAAAAAACAGCATTGGATTAGCAGAAGACAAAACAACCATAATCTTTAATAATTCTCTTTTAACTAAACCGCTAGTTAAGATAACTAGGCCGGTTAAAAATCCGCATGTTTCCAACAATAGTAAAATCAATATAAATGCAGATATTTTTAACGTATTTAACAGCGGGGATGTTTTGTTCTACGTTAATAACATTAAAAACTCCAACTATACTTTTTCTGGAAATAAATTTGAAGCATTAGGGGTTTTGCTCAAAACAGGGAATAATTATATTAAAATTATCGGGGCTAATAACCAGGGTTCTAGTTTTGACGAAACTATTATTATTTATAAGCCATCATTATTACCTCTCCCTAAAGTGAGGTTTATCAGCCCAAATGCAAGTCCAATTGAAGTTTCAACTAGATTTATTAAAGTGGATGCCAATGTGCTACATGTTGACGGAAAAAATAACATCACATTTTCTGTAAATGGCAAACCATTGACCAATTTTAATTTTTCAGGGAATAGATTTATTGCCAATAATGTTATTTTGAAAAGTGGAGAAAATGTTGTTCGCATTAAAGGTCAAAATAACCAAGGATCGGCTTTTGGAGAAAGTGTAGTTTTTTATAACCCCCGAATAACTCCTAAGCCAAATGTAAACATAACAAGCCCCTCTTTAAACCCCTTTAATACACCTTCATTATATGTGAATATAAGGGCGACTATTTTAAACGTTAACTCACCAGATAATGTCGCTTTTAAATTAAACGGTATCTCGCTTAAAAACTTCACTTTTTCTGACAACACTTTTGAGGCAAATAATATATTAATAAAAGAAGGTAAGAATACCATAAACATTTCGGGGAGCAATAATGCAGGGTTTGACTCTGACCAAACAATTATTGAATTTAAAACTCCAACTAAAAACAAGCCACCTAAAATTGTGGTCTCCTATCCTTCTAACCCGAGAATAAACACTAGCAATAAGATGATTTTGATAAGTGGACAAATTCAAAACGTTGAAAATGTAAACGATGTAAGTGTGACTATGAATGGCAACTCTGTAAAAAACTTTCTGTTTGACACTTATTTTGATGATTTTCAATGTGAAATTCAATTACAAAACGGGGTAAATGTTTTTAAAATTAAAGCTTTTAATAATGACGGGAAGGACGAAAGTATAGTGACTGTTGAATACGCTCCTATTGAATGTGAAAATCCTATTATTCTCTTAAAAAGTCCCAATAGTAATAATATAACTTCTAATAATTCAAGAGGTTATATAAGTGCAGTAATTAACAATACTCAAAATATAGATTTTAAAATTGATGGAGTTGTTTCTCAAGGGTTTAATTTTGATGTTAATACTGGTGTGTTTTCTTCAATGCTTAACTTATCTCCTGGAACCCATAACTATGAAATTAACGCATTTAACACATGTGGATCAGCTACTGAAATAATAAGTTTCACTTACGGAAATTTACCCAATGACAATTCCAATGATACTGATAGAGAAGAGCAAATTGAGGTTAAGGAGGATGAAGATGATAATGTACCCAATGATGATTCCAATGACACTGAAAAAGAAGAGCAAAATGAGGTTAAGGAGGATGAAGATGGTAATGTAACCAATGATGATTCCAATGATACTGAAAAAGAAATAGAAGATAAAAAAAAGGAAGAGGTTAGGGAGGAAAAAATGCTTTTAGAGCTAAAGCAAAAGAAGGCTATTATTGAAGCCCAAAGAAAAAAAGAACAACAAGCATCAGAAGCTCAAAGAAGAAAACAACAACAAGAACAACAAGCAGCAGATGAACAGCAAAAGAAAGAACAAAAACAGCAAGAGGAAGCTGAGCAAAAGGCTCAGTTAAAAAAACAAGCTGCTAAAAAGGAAAAAGCTGCTGCAGCTAAAAAAAAGGAATTAAATAATAAAAAGACTGGCGGGAAGTAATTCTAATTTTTATTCCTATTTCTATAAATTTGTTTTGCCAATATTATAGCATTTTTAAATGAAGTAAAACTAGCCTTGTTTTTTCCTGCTAAATTATATGCTGTTCCATGGTCTGGAGAAGTTCGGATGATTGGGATTCCTGCAGTAAAATTAACTCCTTCGTTTTTACTTAATATTTTAAAAGGAATAAGTCCTTGATCGTGGTACATCCCCAAAATGCCATCGTATTTTTTAAAATTGCCACTTGCAAAAAATCCATCAGCAGGAAAAGGCCCAAAAACATTAAAGCCCTTTTCTTTTGCTTCTAGTATTGCTGGTTGGATAATCTTAATTTCTTGATGCCCTATCAGTCCGCTATCTCCCGAATGAGGGTTAAGACCAAGCAATCCAATTTTTGGATTTTTTATTTGGAAATCTGTTTTTAAAGAGTGGTCCATTAACTTAACTTTATTCAAAATGGCACTAATAGTAATTGACTCTGAGACTTTGTCAATCGGCAAATGATTGGTCACTATTCCTACCTTAAGGTTGCCATAAGCCATTAACATTAAGGAATGATTGTTGTTAGTAATACTTGTGAAGTATTCTGTATGTCCATTGAAATCAAAGTCAACACTCTGAATAGTATTTTTGTCAATTGGAGCTGTGACTATACCATCTATAAGATTTTTTACAATATGATCGGTAGCTTTACTTAAAGATTGAAAAGCAACTTTACCACTTAGTTTGCTTGGCTGGCCAAAATCAATTTTAAAATTGGATGTGCTTAACTCAAAGACATTTATCACTCCAGGAGCTGCTTTTAAAGGGTCGTTAATAATATTTAATTCCAATTTAATATTTAAATAATTTAAAAAGAATTCAATAATTTCAACTTCAGAATAAATAATTGGTATAATATCCTTTAAACAATTTTTTTCTGAAAGTGTTTTTAGAATAATTTCTATTCCAATACCATTTGGGTCTCCAATACTTATCCCTAATTTTATAAAATTCTTCATTTGGAATGATTATTGTCAAAAATAGCCATAATAAGTCTTCATTTATTCTCAAGGTTATTATTAAATATATTTAAATGACAAGAATTATGGTCCTTTTGAGTAATTTTAAATAATTATGTTGATTAGAATTTGTAACGTTTTGTTTTTATTTATCCCCATATTTATTTGGGGCTCTCACAACAGAGGTGGAGAAATAACCTATACACATGTTGGTGGGTTAACTTATGAGTTTACCATAACTACATGTACTGATTTAGGCTCAGTTACAGGAACTGACAGACCAGAACTATTCTTGGACTTTGATTTGGGAACTCCGTTTGCACAAAGAGATACTCTTTTAAGGACTTCTCAAATCCCCTTTTCCCTTAATCACAAAAAAAATACCTATGTCGGTATTCACACTTTTACTTCCACTGGAACACACAGAATATCTATGGAAGACCCCAATAGAAATGCTGGAATTTTAAATGTATGGCCAGGAGGAAACAGCGATGATGTGGTTTTTGCTTTAGAAACTTTCTTGATAATTTCACCTGTTTTGGGGGCTTCTGGTGGAAATAATTCTGTACAGTTTACAGAATGTCCATGTCCAGCAGTAGGGTGTTTGAATAGGCCCTATTGTTACAATCCAATGAGTTACGACCCAGACGGTGACTCTTTATCCTATGAGTTAGTAGTTCCTCTTGGTGAAGATGCTCTTCCTTTGCTTCTAGGAAATTATTATGTTTTTCCCGATGCAATTGGCGGCGGTAATTTAACTATTGATCCCGTTTTTGGGACTGTATGCTGGAACAATCCGATGATGGTAGGTGAATTTAATTTTACCATTAAGATATCTGAGTGGAGAAATGGCTATAAAATAAGTTCTGTAATTAGAGATGTTCAACTAACTATTAAAAATAACTGCAGTAATAACCCTCCTAATATTGTGCCTATTAATGACACTTGCATAAAAGCCGGAAGCACACTTAATATTAATATTCAAGGCACCGATCAGGATTCAGATTTTATTACACTTATAACTGCAGGACTTTCTTTTAATTTAACCAACTCTCCTTCGACTTTCTCTTCTGTAGCTACTAATGGTATTGCTAACGGAATATTGCAGTGGAACACTACCTGTAGCCATATTCAACAATCTTCTTACCCAATATTAATAGAACTTGAAGACAATGGGAACCCAGTTCTTTCAGATTATGAAGCGTTTAATATTGATGTTAGACCCCCTGCAATAACAGGCTTAATAGCATCTCCCATTGGGAATTCTATTCGCTTAAAATGGGACAAGGCTATTTGCTCTAACGCACTAGGATACAATATTTATAAAAAGTTAGGTGCCATCAATACATTCGAAGAATGTTGTCAATCCCCAGATTTATCCAACTACGGGGTTTCACTTATCCACCAAAGCACCTCAAATAACGATACTACTTTTGTTGACTCTGATTCACTTGAAATTGGCAACTCGTACTGCTATTTTATTACAGGTGTTTATGACTTTG
The DNA here is from genome assembly GCA_905181675.1 of Bacteroidetes bacterium MED-G20. Lineage (GTDB taxonomy): Bacteria > Bacteroidota > Bacteroidia > Flavobacteriales_D > Parvicellaceae > MED-G20. Next base: position 2,459 of record CAJIYZ010000008.1, on the reverse strand, counting down.
GCCAGCTTGAAAGTTGTCCATCAGATACTGCCTGCTCGACATTAAAAAAAGAAGTAGCAATTTTAACAAACGTAAGTGTTATTAAAACAGATTCTTTATTAGGAATAGATTCCATTCATTGGATTAATCCAACAGAGTTAGACACTAATCAGTATCAAGGCCCCTACCACTATGAAATTGCCTATAGTAATGGGGTTACAATCCAGCAATTTTCGCCAAAAAACTTCCTGTATGAACTGGAAAACAGCTACAGTACCTTAAACACTAATACTGTTGACACCAATAGAAATTATAAAATTGGACTGTATTATACTTACTTAAATTCGGATAGTCTTGTTGGGTATAGCACTCCCGCAACAAGCCTACATCTTAGAACTATTCCTAACGACAATCAAATAGAGCTTTTTTGGAATGCAGATGTGCCATGGGATAATAATAAGTATTTTATTTTTAGAAGTGACTCTATAGATGGAAATTATACCCTTATTGACTCCACCATTGGAGCTTATTTCTTAGACTCTGGATTAATCAATAGAAAACAATATTGCTATTTTGTAAAATCATATGGAGAATATTCTGACTCTTCTATAATAAACCCATTAATCAATCTATCTCAAAAAGCATGCGATACACCATTTGACTATACACCACCTTGTCCTCCAGAATTAACTTTAGAAGGCGACTGCGACCAAGAAATAAACACTTTAAATTGGACCAATCCCAACAATTACTGTTCTGATGATGCAGTATCCTATTCTCTATATTTTACCCCATTTTTAGACAGTTCCTATTCACTAATAAATGTTTTTAATTCTATAGAAGACACTACATTTCAGCACCAAAACCAATACAATGGTAAAAATTCTATAGCTGGTTGTTATTATTTAACGGCTACAGATTCTCTGATTTATAATAATGAAAGTCTTCCAAGTGATACCGTATGCTTTGACAATTGCCCAAGCTATATATTTCCTAATATTTTTACGCCAAATGGTGATGGAGTTAACGATTACTTTCAAGCCCTGATGCCAATTAAGTATATTGACAATATAGAATTATACATTCTAAATCGCTGGGGGAAGGTTGTTTTTAAAACATTAGATCCTGAATTTTTATGGGACGGAAAATCTCAAGAAACACAACAAGATTCCCCTAGTGGAAGCTACTACTATCAATGCTTAGTTAATAGCATTAGACTATTTGGAATTGAAACCATAGAACTCAATGGTCATATCCAACTTACAAGAAAAAACATATCAAATAATCAATAAATGTTTACTGGAATTATAGAAAGTTTAGGAGAAATTACCGAAATAGAAAAAGATGGAGAAAACTACCACTTTACAATAGAATCAGAAATATCTAAAGAATTAAAAATTGATCAAAGCGTTGCGCATAATGGGGTATGTTTGACTGTAATAGAAAAAACCGAAAAAAAACATATTGTAACTGCCATTCACGAAACAGTTCAAAAAACAAACATGGGCTCTTTAAAAGTTGGAAACCTTTTAAATTTAGAAAGATGTCTTAAAATTGGAGGAAGGCTTGATGGACATATGGTGCAAGGGCACGTAGATGACACTATTAAATGTGTTAAAATAGAGGAAGAAAATGGAAGCTGGAGGTATTATTTTAAAGGTGAAAATATTGATCCTAAACTACTTGTTAATAAAGGGTCTGTATGTATCAACGGTGTTAGCCTAACAATTGCGAAGACCAGTGATAAAGATTTTGAAGTAGCAATTATTCCTTACACCTATGAAAATACCAACTTTAAAGATTTAAAAGTGAATGATTTTATAAATATCGAGTACGATATTCTAGGGAAATATATTCTTAAAAATTTAAGGACTTAGTTATAGGTCTACAATTACCGTTATATCAACATTTGGCCACAAAATATTTTGCCCGTCAGGACCCGTGTGTTGTTCTAGACATACTTCATTAAGAGCATCTAAAGAAGATTGTGCTCCCCAATTTAAAACGTCAATAGAAGTTTTGATATACATTTCTTTGGTAATTTGGTCTATTTCCCACTTGTATTGCTTTTCAACCTCTTGACCGTTCATGTTAATAGCTAGTTTTCCATAGCCGTTTTCATCAACAGATAGAATTTTACCTGTAATAAAATCAGTTTTTACCATTGTTTTAAAAAAGGAATTAACAATTTTATAATCTCTTACTTCATCATTGGTGCTTGTTGAAGAAACTGGTATGTTAAACGTCACGCCAGAAATTGAAGTGTTTAAGCTTGTACTTTCCTTAAAACCTTTAACTTCTGCTGATTTAAATTTTCCACCAACTTGTGCTTTTGCAGAATGTTTAAACGCTGTCCATTTTATGGTTACTTCTCCAAGAGTATAGATGTAATCATTAACTGGTGTCTCAGGGATTTTTTGAACTGAAACTAAACCACCTTCCTTAGGGGGATTGGAAGAACAACCAGTTAATAAAAAGGC
>CAJIYZ010000007.1 GCA_905181675.1 Bacteroidetes bacterium MED-G20 | reverse complement strand
TGGATCCTTGGGTACAGCCAATTTATCAAAATATGTATAGTCTATATGGTAAAGATAAAGTACAGCCTTTTATAGAAAGTGGCCAAATAGAAATTGTACCAGTTTCATTTATGAGAGGTAGAACTTTTGTTGATAGTTGTGTTATTGTGGATGAAGCACAGAATGTAACTAATGACCAGATGGAAATGATTGTAACTAGAGTAGGTATAAATTCTAAAATGATTATATGTGGTGATGACGGCCAAGTTGATTTAAAAGGAAGAGGTGAATCAGGATTTAGATTTTTATATAATCAATCATCTAAAATTAAAAACTTATCTTCTATTACATTACTACAAAATCATAGAGATCCTATAGTAGATGAGTTAATTGAAATCTATGAAGAGGAAAATTATAAAAGATCAAATAAAAAAAAATAAAATATGGAGATTTCAAAAAAAGGAAAAGTATTACTTCAGTTCACAGCTGATTGGTGTGGACCGTGTAGGGCAATGAAATCAGTAACAGAAGAATTTCAAAGCAAATCAGATGTTACATTTCAAAAAGTAAATGTAGATAAGGAATCTAGTATAGCACAAAAGTATGGGGTACGAAGTATCCCTTGCTTTGTTGTTGTCGAAGATGATAAAGAAAAGGTTAGAAAAATTGGTTCACAATCATTAAGCCAATTATTAGAACTTGTAAAATAATATAAAATTATGAATTGTTATACAAGAGAAGCTATTGAAGCTACAATGAAAGCCAAAGGGTATAAATACTTTACTGGCGGAGATTATGATGTAAATATTATAGGAGTAAGAAATTCAGATACAAAAGGTAAAGTTACTAATGCTTTTGATGATTGTATGACTTTATCTTATAAAGTAGATGGTGATTGGAAATTTCATTGTTTTAAATGTACAACAGATCCAGGTACTCACTGGGTAGAAAATGTAATGAATGATAAAGGGGTTGCTATTCTTAAACCAGGCCAATATCGAGGATCACACAAATTAAGATTGCATGCAGGAAAGTATTTAGCATTAGGACAAAAGAAACCTTTAACTGTTTATAGAGATAATGATCGTGATGATAATTATGATTTAAATGAATCTAAAACAGACACAGGATTATTTGGGATTAATATACATAGAGCAACAAGTAGAGCAGGTAAAGGTTCTACACAGATTGATAAATGGTCTGCAGGTTGCCAAGTTATCGCTCATAACGATGATTGGCATGAATTTTTAGATATATGCCAAATTGCTAGAGAAATTTGGGGAAATTCATTTACATATACTTTATTAGAATCTAAAGATATATGCTAAAATAAATAATGAACAATGGAAAAATATATTTATAGAGGTAAATTAGATAGGGTAGTTGACGGTGATACTATTGATGCGATGATTGATGTAGGATTTAACATCTGGGTTTTTAAAAGAATTAGGTTTGTTGGAATGGACGCATGGGAAAGTAGAACTAGAGATTTAGAAGTAAAGAAAAAGGGTTTAGCGGCTAAAGAGAGATTAAAGGTCTTATTAAACGAAGTCAGTAGTAAACCTGGTATGTTTAGAATAAGATCTCAGGGTGTAGGTAAATATGGTAGAGTATTAGGTCAGATTTTTATAATGGATGCAGAAGGCAAGCAGTGGGATGTTAATCAAACATTAATTACCGAAGGTCATGGTTATGAATACTTTGGAGGTAAGAAACGGACATCTTGACATAGACAACATGGAAAATCAGACAATATGTCAGAAATATCACTTTGGCACGGTTTTTTCAGTATAGTATATAAATAAGGAACCGAATCTTTATTTTAAATAAAAACTATATAACTATGTACACATTTTTAAATGGCTTTAAGCCAGTAACACAAGCAAGAAGAATCAACGACAATATTGATACATTACTAAAAGATCCTTTCTGGGATGAATTTGAAAACTTCTTTACAAAACCATCAAAAGGTTGGCACTGTATTAAAGAAGATAAAAACTGGATTTTAGAAATCGCTATTCCAGGTTTAACAAAAGAAGACTTAAAAGTAAAAATGATTAAAGGAGAATTAAGTATTGCTTCAACTAATGAAGATAATGTTTGGTTAGGATCCTTTGATAAAAGATTTACTTTACCTCAAGATGTTAATTCTAAAAAGATTAAAGCTAAGGTAGAGAATGGGGTGTTATCTCTAACATTACCAATTAAAGAAGATAGTGAAAATTTTATAGATATAAAATAAAACAAACTATTAAGTTATGTATATAAATATTAAATATATTTAAAAATTAACGTTAACATGAACAAAGAAGAAAACACTCAAGAAAACCCAGAACAAGTAAATCCAACAGGAGAGCTTAATGGTCAGCAAGCATTAAATGTTTTAATCCAAGCTGTTAGAATTGCACAAGGTAAAGGTGCTTATACAATCGAAGATGCTGAATTGATTTCAAGAGCAATTAAAGTATTCGTTCCACCAACTGCTCCAGGAGCTGAAGGTACTGATGCGGATCCAATTGTAAATGAAGAAACACCAGCAGAGCCCGTAATGACTAAGGTTGAGAATTAAAACTCACTTTACTATTTATAAAAGGATCCAGGAATGGGTCCTTTTTTAGCTTAATATATAATTAAAATTACACAAATGGTTTCTTTAGAAGAATTACAAACATACTGTAAAGATAAGAAAATTATTATTGTAGGTAATTCTGGGCATATGATAGGAAGTAATAGTTTAAAAATTATTGATAGCTATGATGTTGTAATTAGAATTAATAAAGGTTACCAGGGCGGTCGTACAGTATTAGCAAATAGCATTGGATATAAAACTCATATTTTAGCAATGGGTATGAAATCTGCTCAACTTGCATCTACTGTTATTAAAAATAATTCCATTGATTATATACTAGCACCTATTATATTTAGTGAAAGGTTAGATTATTCAAATGTTTATAATGTAGATAAGGAAACTTACAATCTTTTAAAAACTTCATTAGGAAATTCTAAACCTTCAACTGGTATCAGTGTTTATAATTTTTTTAATAGATTTATAAATTTTAAAAGATTAGACTTAATAGGTTTTGATTTTTTTACAAGTTCTACAAATCAGAGAAATGCGCTAGGGCATTTGTTTGTAAAAGATCATAATGGCGAAAAAGAAAAAGAGTTTTTTAAAGATAGTAAAGATCCTGAGAAAACTAGATTATATGAATTAAAAAGTACTAAACAAAAACCTATTGATAATATTCCTTTGTATAGCAATATAAAGAATCCAAGTCGGTATCATATTAAAAAAGTTATTTCTAAAAAATGAGAAAAAATATTAAAAAATCTTTAATACAGCCTAAATCTTATAATAAGAATATCCCTAAGATTTCTATTAGGCCTGGTGAAAATTTAAAGTTATCAGTAAATCCTAGGCATGCTGGTAAAAAAATTAATATAACCAGAACTTTTAGAAAGAAAACACAGGAAGTTAGTAAACCTATTAATTTTTTAGTTAATGAATTTACAAAGACAAAAAATGAAATTTGTTTTGTGATAGGAGGTGGCCCTTCTCTTAATGGTTTTGACTTTAACCAATTAAACGGTTATGATACTATTGCTGTAAATAAAGCAGCTGAATATGTTTCAAACCCTACTTATTTTATTACAACAGATTATTCTTATTTTGTTAAAGCATCTTTACCACTAGATGAATTAAAACAAAAATGTACTTATACATATTTTGTAGCAAACATGGGACACCCTTATATGAAATATGAAAATGGTAAGGTAGTTGATACTCGTAGAAATTTTGTATATGAAGATCTTTATAAATACACTGGAGTTATTGAATCTTATAATGATACTGGCTTTGGTTTAAATTTAAATGAATTTAGTAATGGTAAAAACAGTGGACACTGTGGTATTCAATTAGCTTTATTATTAGGTTATAAAAAAATATACTTATTAGGGTTCGATTTAAATAGTGATGGGCAATCACACTTTCACCAATCTTATAGAGAAGTAGACCAAAAGTCATTTAAGAATAGAGTTAATGGTTATGCTGAAACATTAACACAAGCCTTAGCTGAATATAAAGGAACTCAACAAATTATTAATCTTTCATCATCAAGTATACTAACAAACTCACCAACAGTAATAAAAACTGAAACTTTTAAAGATGTATTAGAGCAACAAGGAGAATTCCTTGGAGAAGTAATTAATGAAGACAATAGTACACTTGATAATTTAATGGTTGTTGGTTATTATACAGTTAATACACCGTATGAAGAAGAGGCTCAAAATTTATTGCAATCACTAAATAAATTAAAAGTTAATCATGATATTATTGGAGTTAAGACTTTAGGTAATTGGCAAGCTAATACAAGATTTAAAGCTGGCTTTATGTTAGATATGTTAATTAAGTGGCCTAATCATAGATTACTATATGTTGATGTTGATGCTGTCGTACATAAAAGTCCAGACTTATTTAAAAACTATAGCTGTGATATAGCTGTAAGATGGCAAGACTTTAGATGGCGGAAGAATGAATGTTTAAGTGGTACTATTTATATGGAAAACAATGAAAGAACTCGGCGTATCTGTGAACTGTGGAGAGATATAAATGTTACTGAAGGTAATAAATCAAATAGAATGGAGCAGTGGAATTTAGATACTGTAATTAATCAAATGAAAAAGGAAGATCCAAACTTTACTTATAAGAATCTTCCACCAGAATATACAATGATATTTGATAGTATGAGAGGTATGTATCCTAACATTAATCCAGTAATTGAACACTTCCAAGCAAGTAGAAGATTTAAGAAAGACGTAAATGAAAAATAACATGAAAAAAGTAACGGTACTTATACCAACATTTAATAGAGGGAATCTATTAGCAAAGACTATTAGAAATTGTTTTTCTCAAACATATAAGAATTTTGATATTCTTATTTATGATGATGGTAGCACAGACAACACTTCTTCTGTTGTTAAACATCT
>CAJIYZ010000006.1 GCA_905181675.1 Bacteroidetes bacterium MED-G20 | reverse complement strand
TCTGTAGAGGAAGATATATCTGGCATATTTACCCAATAAGCTCCTTGAGATTCAGCATCATTAAACGGAATTCCGTTAATAGTAATATTTACTCTTGTTGCATCACTTCCTCTTACACGAATTCCTGTATATCCAACACCGGCTCCAGCGTCTGAGGTGGTAACTACAGAAGTGGCCTGATCTAAAAGAATAGGCAAATCCACTCCATGGTTATTTACTTCAATTTCTTCCTTAGAAATATTTTCGTGAGCTACAGGGCTTTTTTCACCTACTCTATTTGTGGTAACTTCAAATTCATCTAGTGTGGTTTTACTAGAATCTGTTTGTCCATGGGTATTTAAAAAACCAAAAACACCAACAGTTAATAATATATAATTGTATTTCATTTTTTTAGGTTAAATGTGTCTTACTGGGGGTAAGAAAACACAAGGTTTAAACATTTAACATCCTTTCGCCAGCATTATCTGGATCAAGTTACATTCTGCTTTTAAACAGAAAATGGGTATAATCTCAGCCTTTTACAGCACCCCCTATTGAGTTCTTCAAAAGTATAAATTAATTTTACAAATGAATGTTTTGTAAAATATTTTTTGCTTGAATTAGTCTTTTTGAATTATTTCCTTCTATAATTTCAAAATCAATACCTAATTCATTAATTTTTTTTAGATAAATATCAAATAATTCTACCCTGTTATTTGGGTTTTCTCTTTGAGGGTCGTATTCCCAAGGAATGTTTGGGCTACAAACCAAATACAAGTCTGGTGGATTTTTAGTTAGACTTTCTTTAATAAAAGAATGACATTTATCATATTTGTATTCGCACCAAATTAAAAGGGTTAATAAGTCTGTATCTGAAATTAGAGATCGTTTATTTATTCTAGCTGTTTCAATCTCTTTTACGTAGAATTTTGCTATTTCTAATATATCGTTGTATTGGTATGGTCTATTTATTTTATCAATATAGGTTCTAGAATACTCTGAAATAAAATTAAAGCCTGATAAAGATTTTAACTCATTAAACAAAGTTGTTTTACCTGAAGATTCCGGACCGGAAATAATTACTTTTTTCATGGTTTATAAACTTTTAATTTCCACTCTTTATATCCTAAATAAGCAATAAATATGAATACCATAAATTGTAAAACACCTATGGGGTAATCTTTATGAATAAATAAAGGAATACATAATATATCTCCTATAATCCAGAGCAGCCAATGTTCTACCCTTTTCCATGCCATTAACCACATGGCTACAAAATTAAGAGCTGTAATTATAGCCTCTAATAAAACATATAAAAGAGATGCTTTTTCATCCTGAAGAGGTATTAATAGAAAATAAATTATAATTGATAAGACTATTGCAATCAAAACCACTGAAATATTTTCTTTCTCTGTATTGTTTTTAATGAAAATATTGGGTTTGTTATCAGCATCTTTTCTGAGCCAATTATACCAGCCATATCCATTCATCAAAAAAAAGAAAAGATTAATTACAGATTGTCCAAAAAGCTTTCCAATCCAACAAAGGTAAATCCATAACAGCACACTAATTATTCCCACTGGATATAACCAAACATTCTCTTTTTTAGCAAACCAAACACTGGTAATTCCGGTAAAAACAGCAATTATTTCAATTAAAAAATCCACGATTTGTTATTAGAAAGCGAATATATAAACATTATCAAAAATTAATATTCAAATTGTTTATTCCTTTGTTTGAAAGCTAAGTAATTTTGTTTAAGTTTGGCGAGTAAAAGGTAAACAAAATGAAAAAAACAGCTGTTATACGCAAAGAACACTTCAATGCAGCACATAGGTTGCACAACCCTGATTGGACGGAAGAAAAAAATCTTTCTTTTTATGGGAAATGTAACAATCCTAATTACCATGGTCACAACTATGATTTAGAGGTGACTGTTATTGGTGAAGTTGATCAAGAAAGTGGATATTTAATAGACATGAAAACCTTATCTGATTTAATTAAAGAAGAGGTTCTTGATAAATTTGATCACCAAAATTTAAATCTTGACGTAGCTGATTTTAAAAATTTGAATCCTACTGCTGAAAACATAATACTAATAATCTACAATAAACTAAGAAAAAGGTTGGAAGAAAAATTCGAACTTAAAATTAAACTTTATGAAACTGAAAGAAACATTGTTGTATACCCAGCCTGAAACCTCGTCAGAAAATAATTTTGATGAAGTTGGAGATAATCATGTGAGTAACTCATGTGAAACACCTATTAGAAAAGATGCTTTTGACATCTCTAATGAAAAGAAAAAGGAAATTATCGCAGATCATTTCAAAGTAATTATGGAGACCCTCGGTCTTGATTTAACAGATGATTCCTTGAAAGGAACACCACAAAGAGTTGCTAAAATGTATGTAGAAGAAATCTTTTCTGGTTTAGACCCTGCTAATAAGCCAAAAGCAGCATTATTTGAAAACAAATACCAATACAACGAAATGCTGGTGGAGAAAAATATTACATTTTATTCCAATTGTGAGCACCATTTTGTTCCAATATTTGGAAAAGCACATGTTGCTTATATTTCTTCTGGTAAGGTAATTGGTTTATCTAAAATCAACAGAATTGTAGATTATTTTGCAAGAAGACCGCAAGTACAAGAAAGATTAACCAACCAAATTGGCAATGACTTAAAAGAAATTTTGGGAACAGAAGATGTTGCTGTTATTATAGATGCAAAGCACTTGTGCGTTTCTTCAAGAGGAATTAAAGACGATACTTCAAGTACAACTAGTTCATACTATTCGGGGAAATTCAAGAATGATTCTACCAAAAAAGAATTTCACCATTATCTAAATTCATGATAAAATTTAGTAGTCATTCTGGAATTAACACTTTAAAAGTTAGTCAGGAATTAAACATTACACTAGACGAAGCATGGGATTTTTTTTCCAATCCAAAAAACTTAAGTGAAATAACACCCTCGGATATGGGTTTTAATATTACTTCGGAGATACCAAATCAAATGTATGTAGGACAAATAGTTTCTTACAAGGTTGCTCCTATTTTAGGAATAAACTTAAATTGGGTAACAGAAATAACTCATATCAACAACAAAATGTTTTTTGTGGATGAGCAAAGGTTTGGTCCATATGCAATGTGGCACCATGAGCATCTTTTTCTACAAAAAGGAGACAAAGTAGAAATGACAGACAAAGTTTCTTTTAAAGTTCCTTTTGGACTTTTGGGTAGAATAATGACTCCAATAATTGTTATTCCACAACTAAAGAAAATTTTTAATTACAGAATCAAATTATTACATCAAAAATTTAACAATGGGTAAAATATTAATTGTAGGAGGAACTAAAGGTATAGGGCAAGAAATAGCTCAATTATTAGAAAATAGAGAATGTGTAATTTTCAGTAGAGAACAGTACCAAGTTAACTCCTCAAACCACACACACTACCAATTAGATGTTTCAGATGGGAATTTTCCAGAAATTGAAGATTTATCTTCCATTGTCTACTGTCCAGGAACTATCAATTTAAAACCTTTCCGTTCACTAAAAGTAGAGGACTTTCAGCACGACTTTAATATCAACTTTTTAGGAGCCGTTAAAGTTATTCAGCACTACCAAAGGGGTTTATCTAAATCTCCAGATGCTTCCATAGTTTTATTCAGTACAGTTGCTGTAAATCAAGGAATGTCTTTTCATGCTTCTATTGCTGCTGCTAAAGGTGCTGTGGAAGGTCTAACTAAGTCTCTTGCTGCAGAATTTGCAGGAAAAATAAGGGTTAATTGTATTGCTCCTTCTCTTACAGACACACCATTGGCACAGGGTATTTTAAGAAATGAAGATGCTATAAAAAGATCTAATGAAAGACATCCCAGTAAAAGAATAAATACAGCTTCAGATGTAGCTAAAACAGCAGAATTCTTGTTGCAGAACAACAATATAACTGGTCAAATAATACATGTTGACGGTGGAATGTCTACATTAAAAGTATAGGAATGACAATTTTTTGGTTTAGAAGAGATTTAAGATTGTTGGACAATACTGGTCTTAATTTGGCACTTTCAGAATCCAAAGATGTACAACCAATATTTATTTTCGATGATGATATTATTGATGAATTGTCCAAAGACGATCCAAGACTAAATTTCATTTACCAAGAATTACTAAAAATTAATAAAGAACTTCTTAGCTATAATAGTTCTTTGAAAGTATACCATGGAAATCCACTAGAAGTGTTTAAAGAACTTTCTAGAGAGAATCCAGAACTCGTAGTTTACACCAACAGAGATTACGAACCCTATGCAATTAAAAGAGATAAAGATATAAACCAACTCTTATTAGAGAACGGATCAAGTTTAATCTCTTGTAAAGACCAGGTTATTTTTGAAAAAAATGAGGTAGTAAAAAACGATGGTCTACCCTACACTGTGTTCACCCCATTTAAAAATAAATGGTTGGCCAAATTCAAAGAAGAAGGATTGCATGTTGAACTGGAATTAAACTCTGGAAATTTCAATAAGTCTAGCCACGCGTTTCCTAGTT
>CAJIYZ010000005.1 GCA_905181675.1 Bacteroidetes bacterium MED-G20 | reverse complement strand
ATAAACTTGCTCTGGAGTTGCTCTAACATTAGAAAGGTCTGAACCATGGGTAGTTCCATCGTCTTCAGCAGAAGTGTATAGCATTACACCCCCAAAGTTTCTTACCAATCTAAAATAAGAATAACCTCTTAAAAACCTACATTCAGCAATGAATCTATTTCTCAAATCCAAATCCATAGGTATATTATATTCACCACTTGCATCTTGTTCTATCATAATATCTATGGCAAAACTTGCTCTTGCTATCATTCTATATAAATCTCCCCATATCCAAGAAGGAATATCCGTATTAGGAGTGGCATTAAAATTCATGCAGTCGTACATTCCTTGCTGGTCACCAGGACTTTCTCCTCCTTTAACAGCATCGTCAGACATAATACTTCCAACCGCCCACAATGTGACAACATTCATTCTCCACGCTTGTACATCGTATGCTGCAATTACAGCTTCATATGCGCTTCCAGCATCAACAAAATAGGGTTTGTCATTATTTCCAGGCTGTTCTAACTCTAACCATTCTTTGCTGCAAGCGGCGCTTGCAAAGACTACAACAAAGCATAAAAGTTTTTTAAAGTTTTTCATAGTTATTTAATTAAAATGATGCATTAATTCCAAAATTTAATGTTTTAGGAATGGTATAATTCCCTAAGTCTGCTTTCTGTACAAAAACTCCCCAGGTACTACCTAGCTCAGGATCTCGTCCGGAATATTTTGTGATCGTAAAGTAGTTTTGAAGAGCGACATAAAACCTTAATTTTTCTATATTAACTTTTCTTGAAACATTTTCAGGAATGGTATAACCTATAGAAATATTCTTAAATCTTAAAAACGATCCATCTTCAATATATCTTTGTGAAGATCTAGCATAATTATTCTGCCTGTCCCCACCTAATTGTGCAATTGTAGCAGATGTGTTGTCTGGCCTCCAAGCATCTGTTAACATATAACTTGACATATTTGTCTGCTCATAAGGGGTTTCAGTAAATACTTTAACTGTGTTGAAAATTTCGTTTCCATAACTCCAGTACATGAATATATTGAAGTCAAAACCTTTGTAGGATATATCTCCAGTGATACCCATAGTGAAGTCTGGGTAAGGTGATCCAATTTTAACTTTATCTTCCTCATTCAGCTGACCATCACCATTTTGGTCAACATATCTGTAATCCCCAGGACCAACAGTTGATCCATAAGTAAGTTGTCTTACTCCGTTGTCATCAACATATGTCAATGCATCTACTTCATCTTGAGATTGGAAAATTCCATTGGATTCGTAACCCCAAAACTCACCAACTTGACTACCTACAATAGTTCTAGTATAGTATTCCATAGCATGAAAACTTCCACCTTGTATTACAAAGGAGTCATCTCCCAATAATTTGGTAATTTTATTAGACACTCTACTTATATTAGTAGAGATAGAATAATTTAATTCACCTTCCATTTTTTGATAGCTTAGAGAGAAGTCGAAACCTTTGTTTTCCATAGATCCAATATTGGTATTTGCAGCTCCACCAACCCCCCACGCAGAAAGAATGTTAGGATTCCCCATTATCATATCTGATGTAGTTTTAACATAGTATTCTGCAGTTAACCATAATTTATTGTTAAAGAACCCTGCGTCTAGAGCTAAGTTAGTCATTCCAATAGTTTCCCATCTTAAGTATGGATTTGGAACATAATCTACAGTTGATCCAGATATTTGAGTTTGCGTTCCATCGGGGCCAAAAATCACAGCACTATTGTTAATGGATGTAGTGCCATTAAAAGCAAAGTCTCCAGCTGGCTCACTATTACCTATTTGGCCATATCCACCTCTAAACTTCAAAAAGCTTATGAAATCTAAACCACTACTTTCTTGTAGGTTTTTAAAGAATTTCTCGTTATGAATTTTCCATCCCGCAGAAAAACCAGGAAAAACACCAAATTTCTCCGCAGAGCCAAATCTTGAGGAACCATCTCTTCTAAGAGTCCCGGTAAAAAAGTAAAGATCGTTGTATTCGTAATTCAACCTTCCAAATACGGATGCATATCTTCTGTAGCTAAATCCACTGTAGCCTTCGTTATAAGCAGTATTGATAGTTCCAGTATTACTTAAAAGCATATTAGGAGTTACTTCATTATTGACAGAACCCCCTAAATAGGTTTTGCTAAAACCATAGTTTCTGTTGTCCCAGTCGTAAGCAGAAGTCCCTCCAAGCAAGGAAATTGTATGATTTCCAAAACTTTTATCAATTTGTAAAGTGTTTTCCCAGTTCCAAGAAAACCATTTATTGTAGTTGTTGCTCAATCCGTCTATATCATTTTTATCAGTTGCATCTATGTAATATACAGGGCTATAGCCCCATCCGTTTTGCACAGAATAGTCACATCCAATAATGCTTTTAAACTTTAACCATTCTAATGGCTTGAATTCTATATAGTTGTTGGTTAATAGTTTATCTGTCCAAGTCATTCCATATTTAGTGCCATTTCTATAAAGAGCTGCCAATGGATTTCCTGTATTCCCTCTTGGTGTATTCATCCATGCCAAGGAGTCTGTCACGCTGTAAAATTCATGATCTTCTGGAACTAAACTTAAGGTGTCTGGAAATTTAGTATATGGAGTAGTAGGTGTAATGGTTGGATCCATAGACATTGCAGCTAATAAAATACTATTTTCGGGTCTATCTCCATTGAAAGAGGTTCCCTTTCCGCCGTCTCTAACTAAACTCATACTTGTCCCTACTTTTATTTTTTTAGAAAGCTCAAAGTCTAAATTATTTCTAAAAGAATATCTTTTGTAAAAAGTAGATGGCACAACACCCTTTTCGTCAAAATAGTCAAGAGATACCGAATAAGTTGCTTTCTCAGATCCACCCGAAATATTAACATGTGCATTGTACATAGATCCTCCTGGGAAAAGTAAATTTTGCCAGTCAGTGCCGTTCCCTAAAGCATCAGGATTGGCAAAATCAGCATCGGGAGTTTCTCCCCTTACGGCATCGGCATAATTAAACGCCGTTGCATTATCGCGAGCATTCATCATATCCATTTTTTTGATTAAAGATTGCACACCGTAATAAGTGTCAAAAGTAACCTTAGGCTTTCCTTTTTGACCTCTTTTTGTGGTAATTAAAATAACTCCTCCAGCAGCTCTAGCACCATAAATAGCAGCAGCAGATGCATCTTTTAATATATCAATGGAGGCAATGTCTTGTGGCGCTATTGCATTAACTGCACCACCATCTAAAGGCATCCCATCTACAACATATAAAACTGGAGATCCATTAATAGATCCTAATCCTCTAATTCTAACTTCAGTATTAGAACCAGGAGCCCCATTACTATTTACTACTTCAACACCAGCAGCCCTCCCTTGAAGAGCGTCTGCAGCTCCAGCAACAGCTGTTTGCATAATTTGCCTAGAGTCTACTTGGACAATAGACCCTGTAACATCTTCAGATTCTTGAGAGCCATATCCAACAACCACCATTTCCTTAAGTGTCTCATTCTTCAGAAAAAATTCAAAATTTCCAGCTCCCTCTACCAAAACTTCTTGGTTTACATATCCCACCATTTTAATTACTAAAAGTTGGTTCTTGTCTGCCTCAATAGAGAATTTACCGTCAATATCGGATGTAGTTCCTTTTTCTGTCCCTTTAACCTGAACAGTAGCAAAAGGAATTCCTGATCCGTTCGCTTCGTCAATTATCTTACCAGTAATTTTGCTGCTCTGGCCAATAAATGAAATACTTGCAAAGGCAAATAACAGGGTTAAAATTTTATTGTTCGTTATATACATATATAATTTTTAACACTAAATTATAAAAATTATCAAAACTTAACTTAACTTATGGTAATAAATACATTAATACTTGTCTTTAAAGACATGCAGAAAAAACCGCATTAATTTTTTCTAAAAACAATGGATTAATTAAGATGAAAAAATCATATAAATATCTTATTGTTCAGAACCGTTTTTTGACTTTCGATATAAGTATGAATTAAAGATATTTCTTTTAGCAAAACGCATTTGCTTATCTGAGTTAACGAACTTTTGGAATACTCGTTTAGTAACACCAAAATATTCATAAGCAGTTCCATCGGTAAAAGTAATTTCTAATAACAATCCTTTGTGTTGAAAATCATCAAAACCAGATTTAGTACTTGTTTCAATGTACTG
>CAJIYZ010000004.1 GCA_905181675.1 Bacteroidetes bacterium MED-G20 | reverse complement strand
TAATTATATTGTTTTTAGAACTTACTACTATTTGATAGATTCCATTGCTAAATCCTTCTAAATCTATTGTGAAACTATTTTTATTTGCAATTGTTTTTTTAGAAAACACAATATTTCCAATTATGTCATAGATCATGATTCTAGATGCGCCAAAATCAATAGGTAATAGAATCTCTACGTAATTGCTAGATGGGTTAGGATATAATTTAATTTCTTTATTCTCAATTTGCTTAACGTCAGTAGTTATAGAGCCGTCAGCAGATTGTAGGACATATTTAGTATCTAGGTCTTGTATCCAAACAGCTACACCAAGATTTTGAAACTCTTCAACACTGTGTTCAATTGTGTGGTCAATAGGAGTGTCAGAATCTGGAGGTAAATTATATAAACCATTGAATTGGTAGGTTAAATCTATAGTCATTGTTGGATTATTCGGTCCAGATAAATTTGGTAGAACTGTACCATTATGGTCAGGAATCATTTTTTTCATAATATTATAAAATTCAATTTCCCCATTAACTGATGAATTATTATAAGTGTTTTTTTCATATACGGCTGTGTGTAGTACTAGATTATCCCATATTCCGAGAGTATTACAAAGCGGGTCAATATTTACAGAAATATCAATAGTTTGTCCTCCAACAGAGTATTCGGCAGATAAATCTATAAAAGAATATAAGTTTTTTCCATCTTCAAATTCCTGTTGTGTAAACCCAATAGGGTTAAATTGAACAATTCCATTATTTACAATTCTAGGAACGGTATTAATAGAGTAATACAGTCTTCTTTGTCTACCTTCAAGTGTATAGTAAGGGTCTCCTGGTGAAGGCCAACTCATTGGGTATTTTAAAAGAGTATAATCATTTTGATTTGTAGATAAGATATTGTGTAAATCTGTGTTTCCTGTAACTGAATATTGGCTTGTTGAGCTTGCAAAGGTTTCTAGCAATGGTATTCTCTGGGTTGACAAATCAAATACATGAAGATTTTTATGAAGTGTGTCGTTTGAATTATCCAAATCATTTCCCCCGTTTATAGAATCTGCCCATATTGCAATATCATAGGTTCCTGCATTAACAGGGTTCCAAAGTGTATTAAATGAGCTAGTGTCATCTTGGTAAGAACCTATATTTAAATTGGAAATAGACTCTGTCACTGTACTTCCACCGTTTATAGAATAGTTTATTTTCATATTATTAATAGTGTCTATTCCCAAATTTCTAAATACTCCATTTATCGAATAGGGTGCATCGTTAAGATGCATGTAAGGAAAGTTGTTGATTTCAACTCCACTAACGTCTAAAGAATTTTGAGCGCCGAAAGTAAACTCATAATAATGATTATCACTTGGGGAAGGGTCTGTTCCTGCCAAATTAGATAATAATGGAGAACCTGTTACCATAACCGAATTTCCACTGTCAATTTGAATCCCTGCAGTTATCGCAGGTGTTGCATTGCCACTGTGTCTTTGGTCGACAATATATATCTTATTGCTTCCTTCTTCTAAAACAATGGACCAGTAACTCCAGCTGCCGGCAGTATATGAAGAGAAGAATACCCAAAGCTGTTGTCCTCCAGGAATGCCAAAAGTTTTAGTGAGTATATTATCGTTACTTCCAGTGCCTTCAAGGCCCCAAACCATAATTGAGTTGTTGGGAATAGCTGGGTCAGGAATTGTGACATTACCAAATCCTGGAACTATTGTAGCATTAATATCAAAAGTTAAAACTCCAGAGGATGAAACTTTAAATTGGTCTACAATATTATTGTTGAAATTAAATGAGAAAGGAATACTGTCTATTGCTGACCAAACTGGCGAAGAACTTCCCGCTGGTAATATTACTTCCCATAATGTGTCAAGACCAGAGCCAAAAGGATATTCATTATCCATATTCAATCCACCGGGATTTCCGGTGGATGAACTTGGAGTATAGAAATATTGAGAATGAAAAGAATTAACTAAGATTCCTGTAAGAAATATGTAAAGAATAATTCTTTTCAAAAAGTTTCTACTTAATTATTTGTAATTGTTTAGTGGTGATGTCACCATTTGAAATAAGTAAGACATTATAAATACCGCTATTTAGTTTTGAAACATTTAAATTGTAGTAGTCTAAGTTAGAAGATGAGGTGAATCTTTCAGAAATAACCATCTCACCTAAAAGGTTGATTACTTTAATTTGTAATTCAGAGTTTTCAAGTCCTTGGAATGCAACTGTTGCTATATCCCTAGTAGGGTTAGGGAAGATCATAATTTTGCTAGCAGAAGAAAGATCACCATTAACATCTGTAACTAAAGATGCAGTAGTTGATTGTAAAATTTCTTTGGTAATATCGTCTTGAATCCACACAACTACACCAAGATTTTCAAAATCTTCAACTGAGTGATTTAACATATGATTTATAGGTGAGTTCGCATCTGCAGGTAGGGTATAATTTCCTTGGAAGGTAAAAGAGAAGTTTTCAATTACTTGTACACCCGCTTGAAGTGGGTTAATAGAATATCCGCCAGCATCTGGAAGCATTTTCTTCATAACATTAGAAAATTCAATTTCCCCATTAGTAGATGAGTTGTTATAAGTTAAGAATTCAAAAATTCCAGTATACAAAGTTAAATTATTACTATTCATATTTTCTAATGGATCAATTGTTATGCTTACATCCACAGATTGGCCTCCAATAGAATAATTAGCTGAGAGTGAAGTGAATGATGGAATAGCAGCAAAATCGTCAAAATCTTGATTGGTCATTCCAGACGGATTAGCATCAAACCCTCCATCAATTTCTAGTCTTGGTACAGAGTTAACACCATAAAAAACACGTCTGTCGTAGCCTTCTTGTGTGAAGTATGGATCACCATTTCCAGGCCAACTCATTTGGTACTTTAAAAGTGAGAATTGTTCAGGATAATTTGAAAGAACTGTAGCTAAATTAATATTTCCTTGTACACAAGGGCCACATGTTGAGCTTGTAAATACTTCTAACATGGGTTTTCTAGTTTCAAAAGAAGTAAATACGTTTACCGTTCCAGTAATAGTGTCGTTAGAAGGGTCCATATCACTTGATCCATTAATATTACTTGCCCAAATAGCTACGTCATAAGTACCTGATGAACTTGGGTTCCATGTGGATGAATGGTCAAATGTATAGTTGTCATAAGTGTTGATTGTAAGGTTAGAAAGTGACTCAGTTACAGCGCTTGCGCCATCAATTGAGTAATTAATATCCATAGAAGTAATAGAACTAGATCCTAAATTTGTAATCTCACCAGAAATAGTAAATGGAGCATTCCCAAGAATTAAATATGGAAAGGTTGTTACAGCAACACCTGCAGCATCAATTGCGCTTTGTGATCCATATATAAATTCATAATAATGATTGTCATCTGGAAGTGCACTGCTTCCAGCAACATTAGATAAAGTTGGAGATCCACTAACCATAGTAGCAGTAGTTGCATCTGTTTGAATTCCTGCAGTTACTTGAGGATTGGCTGCAGAACTGTGTCTTTGGTCCACAATATAAATCTTGTCTGAACCTTCTTCTAGAACAATAGACCAATAACTCCAACTTCCACCACCATCATAAGAAGAAAAGAAAACCCAGTGTTGTTGACTTCCCGATGTTCCAAAAGTTTTACTTAAAATATTGTCATTAGCTCCAGTTCCTTGAATGCCCCAAACCATTACAGAGTTATCTGGAATAGCTGGATCAGGCAATGTTGCATTGCCAGCACCTGGAACTGCAGTAACAGAAGTTGAAAAAGTAAGAACTCCAGTAGATGAGACTTTATATTGGGTAACAGCAATTCCATTAAAATTGAATGTGAAGGGAATGGTTTCAGTAGAAGACCATGCTGGGGAAGATTGGCTCGGTCCTAAAATTACAGTCCAGGATGGGTCTAATCCGGATCCACTTGGATATTCACTGTCTGCGTTTAATCCTCCTGGATTCCCCGGGGAAGATGCAGGTATGTAATAGTACTGAGAAAATAAAGCAGAGGAACAAAACAAAATCCCAATAATAAGAGTAATTAATTTATTCATTTTAATTTTTTTTAAGTCTTTTACTAAAGTATTAAAAGAATTGTTAATTCTTGATTTTTTTTAATATATAAATAGGAAAATATATTGAAAATCCTGAAATCAAGCCTGTAATAATACCTATTGAAATTAGAACTAGTCTTGGACTAGAAGAGTTGATATTTATTAATTCATTGACAAAATAAGGGTTATTTATATGAAAGGTTTTGAAAAAAAGTACTTGAACTAGTGAACAGTCAAATCCCCAAGAAAGACCAATAATTATACAATGCAGGAGAATTTGGTTGGTTAAATTTTTATAAAGATAAATTGAAGTTAACCCCCCTATGAATAGCCAAATAAATACTTGGCTATATTGACTCCATCCTAAAACAGTAAAAATTCCCATAAATAGACCGAAAAGACCAGTCTGTAAAATGATTTTTTGGTTTATGTCTTTAAAATCCATAATTATCTATCATAAATGCTTTAATTTACTAAATTATAAGCAATTATGAACTTAACAGATTTAGTCAAAAGTAATGAATCCTCAATTGTAGATGTTAGGACAACAGAAGAGTTTGCAAGTTATAGAATTGAATCCTCCATTAATATACCATTGAATCTTGTTCCTGAAAATATTGAAAATCTAAAAAAGATGCAGCCACTAGTATTGTGTTGTGCTGCTGGAATTAGAAGTGGTCAAGCAATGGAGTTTTTGAAGTTAAATGGGTTTAATCAGGTTTACAATGGTGGTTCTTGGCAAGATGTACAAAACATGATTAATAGTTAGAATGAAATTTCCAAATTTAATACTACTTTTTTCTTTATTGACTAGTTCCTGCAATAGCAATGAAATAGATCCTAACTCAATACCTGTAAATGTATTAGATGTTGAAAATCATCAAATGGCAAAACTTTTAATAGATAATCCAGGTGTTTTATTAGATATTAGAACAACTGAAGAGGTTAGTGAAGGCTATTTGGAAAATGCTAGTTTTATTAACTTTTATGACGAAGATTTCATAGAAAAGGCGGGTTGGATT
>CAJIYZ010000003.1 GCA_905181675.1 Bacteroidetes bacterium MED-G20 | reverse complement strand
CCAAACCAAGACTAACTACTTTTCGAGTTGGATCTGGATTCTCAAATAAGTCAATGCAACAAGATTTTTCACATCCCATATGAGGAGATCCTGCATCTTGAATGGTTCCAAGAATTACAATATATGGAGAGGTTTCTTTTTGAGAATAAGAATAGGAGAAAATAAATAAACAAATAATTAATAATCTATTAGTCATTTCATTATTATGAGTTTTAATCTTAAAATTAAGCAAAAAAAAAGGGAAGATAAATCTTCCCTTTAAAATTATTATGTTTAAATAACTAGGCTTTTCCTAAGATTCTAAACATTCCGGTTCCGCATGATGGACATTTACCTTTCATGGCTTTACGACCATTTTTCATTGTAACTTCGTTAGCGTCACTAATTTCTTTTTTACTTTTGCATTTTACACAATAACCTTCCATAATTATTTTTTTTAAGTTTTAATTGATTTAAAGATAAGATTTATTTACTGCAAGACAAAAAAATCAGAGGAATCTTAAAGATTTACCTCTAAAAACACTCATGATTTTTCAAATATGACCTATTTTAAAGGTTATTTATTAGGCTTTAATGTCTTTAGAACTCCAAAAAGCTAGAGCTATTAGCACAAATTGAATAGGTAACCTAACCCATAAGGCAAAAAAACTAGAAACCCCAAGGGACTGTTGTGCACTTTCGCTAAAAGCCAAATATATATTGGCAGGATAAACAGCTATTAGTAGCAATATAATTCCCCAAGAAGCAAGAAATCGCGTTCTTTTAATAATAATCCCACTACCAAACAGTATTTCTAGGATACCACTTATATATACTGACTCTAAATGCCAAGGAAAACTAGGGGGCATAATTTTCAAAAACAATGTGGTATCTCTAAAATGTTGGATTCCTACCCATATGTAACCGAATCCCATTATATAAATAAAAAGAGCTTTTAATTTCAATTTCTTCCTCCTCCTTTTTTTCTTCTTTTTTTAGTTTTTACCGGAATAATATCCACATTTCTAATTTCTTGGATAACACTATTAAGAATAACCGCTGGCCTAACTCGGGTATAACCATAAGGAATCCCCTCTACAACATCCAAATTATTAGAATTGAGATGTTTCCTAGAATTATCCAAAAATATTTTCATCTTGTCAAAATCACTCTTATTTGAAAAATATTTTTCATTGTATAAATACCTTGCGCAAGGCAAAACCTGGTAATGGTATTTTTCTTTGTCAATAAACTTATGCACCCATACAGGAATATATTCTTTTCTAGAAATCACCACATTATCTCCATTTTTTTTGAACGAAAGCCTAAACATTACTCCTCCGTCTTTGCGCTCCTCGCGCTGGTTAGAAACAAAGTTTCCAAGAGAAAAAACTGTCATAAATTCTTGGCCATTTTTCTTACTATACTCTATTGGCTGTATTACGTGAGGATGGGATCCTACAACAATATCTACCCCCAAGCCTTGAAAAAAATTATTGTATTTTTTTTGATAAGAGTTAGGGAAATCTCTGTATTCAGAACCCCAGTGAACAAATACTACCAACTTATCTAAGTCTTCTTTTCTAGCATTTATTATATCTTTTCTAATTAAAACTGAGTCTAATAAATTCACGTATGTAGGTTCTGAAAACGGGATTCCATTGGTGCCATATGTATAATTCAATAACCCAACTTTTATTCCTTCTTTGGAAAGTATTAATAAATTTTTAGCCTCTCTTTTTTCACTTTCTTTAAATGTCCCTGTATGTAAAATATTTAAACTATCTAGCACATCTATAGTTCTGATAATTCCTTTATTTTTTCTGTCACACGAATGGTTGTTTGCCGTCACTAATACGTCCATTCCACTATTTTTACAAGCTACAGCTAACTCGTTAGGAGAACTAAACTGAGGATACCCCCTAAAGGGCTTTCCCGCAAGAGTTACTTCTAAATTGGCAACTGCAAAATCTACAGATGAAATGATGTCCTCCAATGGACTAAAAACCTCAGAATAATCGTATTGTTTTTTATTTTCTTGCCATGCAGATCTAATCTGAGGACCGTGGCCCATAATATCCCCCATAAATAAAAAGCTAATTTCTTGAGACTTAATGGAACTAGCTAATAAAAAACAAAGTATAGATATAATTTTAAGTATTGACTTATGCATCGTAGTCGTTATGGCACCTGTGGGTTTCTTCTTCTATTTGTTGAACAATTTCATAGAGTTCATCTTTTATGTTGTCAATATCTGATCCATTATTTAAATCAATAAATTTTTTGACTTTTTCTAATCTCAAATTTATGGTGTCTATGGTATTGTTAGTTAATTTCATTCTTGGGCTGCAATGAATTTTAACGAAATCGAGTTTACGCAGTGTCTAGTATTTTTTTCTGTTAGTTTCTCTCCAATAAAAACATGTCCTAAATGCCCACCACACTCGTTACATAAAATTTCTGTCCTTCTACCATCTTCATCTGTTATTCTTTTAACAGCGCCTTTAATTTCATCGTCAAAGCTTGGCCACCCACAACTAGATTTAAACTTGTCTTGCGAGGTGTAAAGAGGAGTATCACACCTTCTACATAAATAAACGCCGTTTTCATAATGATTGTTATACTTGCCAGTAAATGGATATTCAGTTCCTTTATTAACAATTACTCTCTCTTCTTCTTTGTTAAGAGAATTGTATTTTTTGTCACTCATAATAGTCGTGTTTTTAATATTTTCTGTTTGACAGGCTATGATATTGCTAAGGATTAAAAAACCAATAGTAATAAGGAAATTATTCTTCATCGTTTATAAAATTACCAAATAATTCATCAATTTTAAATGCAAGAATTAAATCTTTTTCAGTAATTTTTTTTTCATCATGCGTAGTCAAGCTTATTTCAATTCTGCAATAGGAATTGAAAATATCCGGGTGGTGGTTACAAGCATTAGCTGCAACAGCAACTTGATTAAAAAAATCAACAGCCAAACTAAAGGTTTTAAAAACAAATATTTTGTGAATTTGATCCTCTTTTTTTTGCCAATTAAATTTCTCTATAAGTTCATTTAAGTCAGGATATTCCATATTTATTTTTTTAAAGTAGTAAGATATTTTTCGAACTTTTTCATCACCAACAAATGAGCTTTTGCTTGGGTAAACTTATAGACTAACCAAGGTAGTCTAGGCACAAATTCATGAATGGCTGTAATAATATAGTTCCCCTCTAAAATAGATCTAAACTCCAGCCAACCCCTATTGGTCCTTTTTGTTAAATATCCACCGGTGATATAAAAAAGCTGTCTATTTTCATCACTTCTATTTTTAATATATTCTAGCTGTAGCAAGCAAATTCCAAAAAGTTTAAACTCTAATAATTCTTTATTTTCCTCTGCAGCAATAATCCTATTAAATATTTTATTTAACCATATAGGATAAGATTGAGCAACCCAAAGAGCAGTTTTTTTACTAGGATTAGATATTCTTTGGACACTTCTAACAGTGTTTTTATCCTTAGTTTGACCAAACCCAGTTGGCGCAGTTGGAATTTTAATATTCTTGTCTAAAGCTCTTTTAATAGTTTCTTTAACCGTATAATTAGGCAAATCTTTCAAAATAATTTCTGAAGTTAGGGTCATGTCGTGGCGAAGACTTTCTATTAATGGAGAAACAAAATTCTTATTAGAGCCACTAAACATACCTACCCATAGCTTAGACATTCCAAGAGAAAAAAAACGAACGGAAAAAATCCATCTTTTTTTATTCATCTCCTTGGCAGTTAGTTTTAATAAATCCATATAAGTTATTACTTCCGAACCCCCAATTTCAATAGGCATATTGAAAAACTTATCGTTACCCATAATTTGATCAATAGCCTTTAAGGCAAACCTTAAATCCACCGGCTGATTTTTTGATTTTGTCCATTTCGGACACGCCATTACAGGCAAAGTTTCTACCAATTTTTTTACGATTTTGAAAGAAGAACCACCAGGACCAATAATAATTCCTGCTCGAACAGTTGTTAGTGGAGTAGACCTAGAACCAAGTACTTGTTCTACCTCAAATCTAGATTTAAGATGTTTGGAAATATTTAAATTGTCTTTTGGGAGTATTCCACCAACATATACAATATGTTTTAAATTACAATTTTGAGCAGCTCTGGAAAAATTATCTGCTAGAAGCAAATCTGTGTCTTCAAAATTACTTTGATTTAATCTTGTAGATGGTTGCATAGAATGTACCAGGTAAAGAGCATAATCCACACCTTCAAGCGCCTTATTGCTACTAGAAATAGAAAATAAGTCCACCATTCTCCATTCTATATCTGACTTGGAGGGATTTACTTTTTTTCTAGAAAGCGCAACGATATCGTATTTGTCTTTGTAGGTTTCTATAAACCACCTTCCAATAAAACCTGTTGCTCCTGCAATTGCTAGTTTTTTTTTCTTTGCCAATTTTGTAACTTTAATTTACTACCAACAATATCTAACTTTAATTTGGCAATTCATTTCCTATTCAAATATAATTTGATATAAATAGTCGTATTGGTTATTAAGGTTCTCAATATGGCTTTAAGTACGTATATTTATTTTGGATATGAAAAATCAAATAAAACTTTTCTACACAGGAGTTAAATCTTACAAACGTGCTTTATCCTTTTTAGTTAAAAACAAATTACTGTATTTTCTTCTTTTCCCTATTGCCTTTAATTTAATTATTTACTTTTCTGGACTATCAGTTATGAGTGATCTTACTGATTTAGTAATTGAATATTTAAAAAGTTATTTAAAAAACTTTTTAGCGTCTGAAGATTGGTGGGTTTTGATTTTAAATAAATTTTTTTCCATTTCAATATGGTTAATTTCAAAGGTGGTTTTTATTTATATTTTTAAATTATTTGGTGGATATCTAACCATAATTTTTTTATCTCCCGTATTTACCTATTTATCCGAAAAGACAGCCTCTATTCAAAATGGGAGAAAGCACAGTTTTCATTTCACACGATTTATATTTGATATTTTAAGAGCTTTATTAATTTCCATCAGAAATATCCTTCTTCAACTTGTTATCATAATTGCACTTTTTTTGATTGGCTTAATTCCGGTAATCGGGTGGGGAATTTCAATTGTTGGAAATCTATTAATAGTTTCTTACTTCTATGGGTTTTCATTTTTAGATTACACCAATGAAAGACACCAGCTTAGTGTAAAAGAGTCTGTCAAAACTGTAAGAGAAAAAAAAGGGCTTGCGATTGGGTTGGGATTGGTCTTTTATTTGTGTTTTTTTATTCCCTGGATAGGCGGGATAGTATCCAGCGTTATAGCGATAATTTCTGTTGTTGCAGCTACACTATCTTTGGAAGAAAGTACTTAAAGTTAGTTATAAGAGGGTTTTAATTATTTGAATCATAGAATTAAATTCTTTTTCCTCATAAAGTCTTGTCAAGAAAACTATTTTACCATTTTTATCCACAACAATATTCCTTGTCACACCAGCCCCATCAATAGTGAAATCTGAAAATATTCTACCATCTGGGTCGTAAGAAATAGGGTAGGTTACTCCTATTTTTTCTATAAAAACATTTACTTTTTCCTTAGGTTCTTTAGTGTCTATACCAATTAACAGAAAATCATCTTTTTTAAATTCTTGCCAAACTTTTTTTTCTAGTTCTGGCATTTCTCTTCTGCAAACACTACACCAAGAGCCAGTAAACTGGATAACTACCACTTTATTTTCTAAATTTTTATTCGTCCAAATTTCCCCATTTCTCATATACATTTCCATTTCAGGAAGTGGATCACCAAGCTTAACCTTGTAGCCTCTATTTGTTTCGTTTTGACAATTTACAAAACTGTAAATCATAATAAGTAGTATTAAATTAAGTAGTTTTCTCATAATTAAAAATTGTTTTATTCAACATCACATTCCGGTTGTTTTTTTGTGAAAAACCTGTAATTAATTCCAGATGTGATCTGGAGATTAGAGCCCACCTGCGTGCCATTTACATTTTGGTAAACTGGAATTTCTCCGGTTATATAAAAAATAATTGATTTGTTGATGTAACTAATTTGAGGAACAATAAAGACCTTAGAACTCCCCGTAGAAGCTTGTTCTATATTGTAATTACCTAGTAAGTCTATATTTTCTGCAGCTTCCATTTTGCCCAACCATTCCATTCTTATTTGGTTGGTAACTCCAATTTTTTTGAAAAATGTTTTTCCCACAAAAAGCCCAAGGCTTGCGTAATCTCCAAATTTTTGCCCAAGAGAATTAAACCCCCTATTGATGTATAGCATATTTGTAAAAATTCTGATC
>CAJIYZ010000002.1 GCA_905181675.1 Bacteroidetes bacterium MED-G20 | reverse complement strand
CTATAACAATGTATAAAAGCAATAGCGGTTTGGGAGTAATCTCAAACCGTTTTTGCATTTAATTAAGTATTTTGCTTCCCGAAAGGTAAGAGCATTTAAATCCGCTACTACTCTTATACTAAACGTTATAGCCCATGAAATAGTATGATGAAAAACACAATATTACTGTTAACGCTTATCACAAGTTTATTTGCTTCGTGTCAGATGAGCAATAGCAAAAGTGTTTACAAGGCAATTTTTGACACTTCACTCAAAGATTACAACACGATTGAATCTGAAATTGGACATTACATAGAAACAGATAATGTTCAAATGCATTACATAACATTTGGGAATGCTGAAAACACACCGTTAATTTGGATTCATGGCACGGGAAGTTCTTCGTGGGAAATGTTGAATTTCAGAGATTCTTTAGAACAATTAAATTTGTACGTTATCAGTATTGATTATTATGGTCATGGACAAACACCAATGCCAAAAACTGAGAAATCTATTTATCACATTGCCGACGATATTAAGTTTCTAATGGACAATTTGAGTATTAGCAAAGCGATTATTGGTGGTTGGTCTCGAGGTGGATATGTAGCGACAGCATTTTATGATGCTTACCCTGAAAATGTGCTCGGAATAATGCTTGTGGATGGAGGGTCAGCAAATGCCTTGGTGCCTAGATATCAAATGGATCGTGATACGCTCAGAGCTAAATACAAGGATGCCCAAGTTCCCGAAGATTTATTGTTAACCTATGACTCCAAATTTGAAGCATTTTGTGCTTTAGCGGACACAACCAATTTGGAAAGTCAAGCATGGATTTTAGATGGTTTAAAAATTGGGCTAAATGGAAAATGGGGCTATACTTCCGACGTTTGGAAATCTGTAGCAAATGAATCTGTTCAATCAATGTTGTCGGCAGTTGAATCACCAACTTTAGCTCCACTTATGGCATCTTCAACTTACCTCATGGAACCATTGGTTATTTATCGGAATTTGGACGTGCCTCTTGTAATAATTGATCCTATAACAGACAATGAAACATGGCAAAACTATACTCCTGAAAATTCAAAATTGAAGAATTTACACCCAGAACTCGTAAATCATCGAATTTATGAAGAAACCCAACATCACGCGCATTTTGAAAGACCCGATCAATTTCTGATAGATTTGAAAATGTTGATTAATCAAATAAATGAAGGGCTATAACACAACCTAAGAAAACATAGCCGCCCCTACGGGGACGGCAACGTTTCTTAGCTTTAGCCGTTATAAACCATTAAATAAAAACTAATAGCATGAATTCAATTTTAGATCGAAACCTTTTTTTTGTAAAGGAACATGTTGGACTATTTAAGGCTGCGAACAATTATGACATACTTGACCCTGAAAATCAAGAAATAATAATGAATTGTCGTGAAGAAAAACTTGGTTTTTTTACCAAGATATTGAGGTTTACAGGTTATAAAAGAATGACCCCGTTCAATGTGGAAATTAAAGCTAATTCTGGAGAGAAAGTAATTACAGTAAAGCGCGGTATATCCATTATTCTTTCAACAGTGGATGTTTTTGATGAAAATGATGTTCTAGTTGGAAGGTTCAAACAGAAACTATTTTCTTTTGGTGGTAAATTTAATGTCCTAGATCCCAATGAAAATGTACTGTGCAAACTTCAGGGCAAGTGGACAAGTTGGGATTTCAAATTTATAAAAGAAAACAACGAGTATGGTCATGTAAGTAAAAAATGGGCTGGATTAGGAAAAGAAATGTTTACCAGTGCCGACAATTATATGCTCAAAATCAATGAATCTGTTCCGAAAGATGATCCTTTGAGAATGTTAATTCTGGGAGCAGTCATCTGTATCGATATGGTTTTGAAGGAATAACTATTTATAACAAAAGCTAAACTGCATTGCAAAGCAGTTTCCCCAAACGTTATAATCAAACAATATTAAGAAATATTCCTAACTGGAAAATCAAAAATTATAATATGAAACATATATTCAAAGGGAACTTTGGCACACCAGAATTAGAGTTTTGTTATAAGTTCTTACCATCTTGGTGGTTTTAAAATATTTCAATAGTAAAACTTAAAATGATAAATTTACCACATGGATAATCATTTTAGACCAGCCAAAAGTTCTGAAGCATCTCAAATATGGCAAATACTAAAAGATGCTATTCAAAGAAGAAAAGAAGATGGTAGCAACCAGTGGCAAGACGGCTATCCAAACATCGATGTTGTAAATAAAGATATAGAAAGAAAAATAGGATTTGTCTTTACCCAAAATGAAACTATTGTTGGATATACTGCAGTAATAATTAATGACGAACCAGATTATTTAACTATTGAAGGTAAATGGTTGACTAACCAAGATTTTGTAGTCTATCATAGAGTGGCCATATCAGAAAAATACTTGAGTAAAGGATTGGCAAAAAAAATGATGCTATGTATAGAACAATATGCTCTTTCAAAAAAAATATACAGTCTTAAAGCAGATACCAATCACGACAATATTCCCATGCTTAAAATTTTTGAAAAAATGAATTATACTTTTTGTGGAACAGTCTACATTAGAGAAAGCCCAAGAAAAGCATATGAAAAAGTACTTAAACGCTAATCTTTTATTCTAATGAAATACTTAATTTGTTGCATGGTTTTATTTTCTTCTTTATCAAACACTATAATATTTGATTTTAACAAAAATTCCTCCATTAATAACTGGGGCGTAGTAGACGATGTAGTGATGGGAGGAAGATCTTCTGGAAATTTTGAATTAGACAAAGAAGGCAATGGAGTTTTTTATGGAAGTATTTCATTAGAAAACAATGGTGGATTCTCTTCTCTTAGACATGGGTTTAATAAATTAATGGTAGGAAAATTTAAAACAGTTGTTTTAAAAATCAAAGGAGATGGGAAAAGTTTCCAGTTTAGAATAAAGCACAAGTCTTCTGACTATGCTTCCTACATTACCTCTTTTTCAACTTCTGGAGATTGGCAAGAAATAGAAATACCTATAAATAATATGTATCCTTCTTTTAGAGGAAGAAAACTGGATGAGCCTAACTTCTCTCATGAGTCAATTGAAGAAGTAACCTTCTTAATAGCCAATAAAAAAAATGAATATTTTAAACTTCTAATTGATAAAATAGAATTAAGATAAACAGTAGTTTATGGATCCTTGTTTTTAGATAACCTATTTATTTCAAAACTGTTTTGAACCTAATAATATAGTTACCTTTGACTGAGTAAACCTCCATTTATAATTTACAGAATGAAATTTGAAGATTTAAAATTAATTGAACCTATACTTAAAGCATTAAAGGATCAGAACTATAGTCAGCCAACAGAAATACAGGCCAAATCTATTCCATTGATTTTAAGTGGTGACGATGTTTTGGGAAGTGCCCAAACTGGAACTGGGAAAACAGCTGCTTTTGCCATTCCTATTATTCAGCATTTAAAAAATGGGGAAGAAAACCAACAAAAAAACAGAAAGATATCTTCTCTCATTGTTACTCCCACAAGAGAATTAGCTATTCAAATTGAAGAAAATTTCAAAGCTTATTCTAAATATACAAATCTGAAAACTACAGTAATTTTTGGAGGAGTTTCTCAACATGGTCAAACAAGAGCTTTAAGTAATGGTATAGATATTTTAGTAGCTACTCCTGGACGTTTATTGGATTTAATGAATCAAGGATTTATTTCTATTAATGCTGTAAAGTATTTTGTTTTGGATGAAGCCGACAGAATGCTAGATATGGGATTCATTCACGATATTAAAAAAATAATAGCCAAGCTTCCTATAAAGAGACAATCTCTTTTCTTTTCTGCAACTATGCCCCAAAATATTTTAGAGTTGTCAAGACAAATTCTAATAAATCCTGAGAAAGTGACAGTTAATGCTGTTTCTTCTGCTGCAGACACTATTCAACAGTTTCTATACACTACCAATAAAAACAATAAAAAAGATTTGCTTCTTCATATATTGAAAGACCCAGAACTAGACCAGGTTCTACTTTTTTCGAGAACTAAGCATGGTGCAGATAAAATTGTAAGAAATCTTAAAAAGAAGCATATTGAATGTGCAGCCATACATGGAGATAGAAATCAAAACCAAAGGCAAAAAGCGCTAAAAGATTTTAAAGAAGGAAAAATCAGACTGCTTGTAGCTACAGATATTGCCGCTAGAGGAATAGACATAAGTAAACTGCGTTATGTAATAAACTACGACATACCCAACGAATCTGAAACTTATGTGCATAGAATAGGACGTTGTGGAAGAGCTGGTGAAGAAGGAATCTCAATATCTATTTGTGAACCAGAAGAAAATGCTTACGTAAAGGACATAGAAAAATTAATAAAACAAAAAATAAAGGTAATAACATCTAATCCTTTTCCTCAGACAGACAAACCAATGAATAATGCTGAGAAGAAAGAATTTGAAAAACAAAAACAAAAGCGCAAACAAGAGTTTTTCTCAAATAGAAACAAGAATAGTGGTCAAAAAAAATCTGGTTTTAAAAGATATAGAAGCTAAAATAAATGCATTTAAAAATTGCAATATTTATAATATTTCAAATTGTATTTTCTGTTCTATCAAAAATAAATAGTCAGACTGCTAAAGTTGATTTCATTATTCTTGATTCTACTATTAACAACTCAAAATTTCACATCTCTTATCCTGTAATTTTTAGTGGAGATTTATTAATTGATAGCACTATCAATCAAAGTCTTGTAAATAATATTTTACAGTCTTCAAATACAGTTGAAGATGAGTTTATAGAAATGATGAATAGTTTTCATTCTTTTGAAATTAATCACGAAATCACTTATAATAAAAATGGAATTTTATCAATTCTATACAGTATTGATATATGTGGTGGGAATTGTGACTATACACAACTCCCCATAGTATATTCTCTAGATAATGGAAAAAAATTAAAAATAAACTCAATATTAGATACTACTAGTCTACATCAAAATGTTCTTAAAAAAGAAATAAATAAACAATACCAAGAAAACATAAATAGAATTATCCAATTAGACAAACAATGTAATACATGTTCTGAAAGCGAACACGAATTTTATGATCAATATTTAATTCCTAAATACAAGAATTGTATGTCAGATTTTAAGTTAGATGAGTTCTGTATTTACAATAATGAAATTACTTTTTTCTCAGATTGTTTTTTCTCATACGCTGAGAAACAATACAGACCAGATTTAGATTTTAGTTTCTCTTTTGAAGAGATAAAAGCTTACTTAAAAGTAAATTTGTGAACATTATTTATAATTAGTAACTTTTTAAAATAATTTTATGAGATTATTTAAATTTCTTATTGAATGTCAAAATTAAAGTACCTAGGAACTTACATAAGTCCACTATTGGCATTAATATCCTTTAATTGCACAGGGTTTTTTGCATATTCAGGAATAATATTCTTGTATGTTCTAGTTCCTTTTTTAGAAAACTTAATTCCAAAAAATAATTATAATTTCAACAAAGAAGAAAACAATTCAGCAAAACACGATTGGTTTTATAATTGGATATTGTATTTATTAGTACCATTCCATTTATATGTAATCTATGTATTTCTTATAACTATTGCCAATCCAGCACTAGAATTAGTAGATTTAATTGGATACGTTCTAATGATGGGAACTATTCTTGGCATAAATGGGATCAACGGCGGACATGAATTAGGTCATAAAATTAATCATCCATTAAAAATGTTTCTAGCTAGAGTTTTATTGACCACTTCCTTTCAAAACCATTTTATTACTTACCATAATGCAGGACATCATAGAGATGTTGCAACACCAAACGATTTAACTACCGCGAAAAAGGGTGATATTTTTTATTTTTTTGCATTAAAGTCACAAATTGGAGGCTATTTTAAATCATGGAGATTAGAAGCGGAAAAGATAAAATCTAAGGGAGGAAACCAATTGCTTAACCCCATGATTATTCATACGATTGTACCATGGTCATTTTTAGGAATTATTTATTATTTCTGTGGAGCAGAAGTGACTTTTTTCTATTTTTTAGCTGCAGTTTTTGGAATTTCTATTTTAGAAGCTCAAAACTATTTTTCTCATTATGGACTAAAAAGAAAATTAAAAGAAGATGGTACTTATGAAAGAGTCAAAGTAGAACATTCTTGGAATTCAGACCACGTAATTGGAAGAGTATTTCTTTTCGAACTAACAAGACACTCTGACCATCATTTTTCAGGTGCCAAACCCTACCAAGTTTTAAAATCTAAGGAAGAAAGTCCAATGTTACCTTTTGGGTATCCTGCAATGCTAATACTATCTTACTTTCCATTCATTTTTAAACCAGTAATGGAGAAGCAATTGGCTAAATACGGGATGGATTAAATTCTGAATTACAACTCTAACTTAGTAACTTTTGCTTTTGTTCCTTCACTTTCGGACTAGAAATATATTCGTCAAAAGTCATTAATTTATCCAAACATCCATTTGGTGTAATTTCAACAATTCTATTAGCAACGGTTTGTGTAAAATGATGGTCATGACATGTGAAAATCACTGTCCCTGGAAAACTAATTAAAGCATTGTTAAATGCCTGTATAGATTCTAAGTCTAAATGGTTAGTAGGTTCGTCTAGCATAATGAAATTACCGCCTCTTAGCATCATTCTAGAAAGCATGCATCTTACTTTTTCACCACCAGAAAGAACATTAGCAGTTTTAAAAGTCTCTTCACCAGAGAAAAGCATTTTACCCAAAAAACCTCTAATATAAACTTCATCTTTATTTGCCGAGAACTGTCTCAGCCAATCAATCAAAGATACTTGATCTTTAAAAAACTCTTCATTTTCATTTGGAAGATATCCTGTTGTAATAGTTTGACCAAAATTAAAATCTCCGCTATCCGGTTTTTCTAACCCATTTAAAATATTGTAAAATGCTGTAGTTGCTAAATCGTTTTTACTAATTAAAGCTATTTTATCGCCTTTACTAATATTTAAATTAAGGTCTTTGAAAAGCACTTCTCCATCCAGGGATTTGCTTAAATTATTGATATGTAAAATTTGATCTCCTGCCTCTCTTTCGGAGTTAAGTATAATTGCAGGGTATTTCCTACTTGAGGGCTCAATATCGTCTAGATTAATTTTTTGTAATAATTTCTTTCTACTAGTAGCTTGCTTAGATTTTGAAGCATTTGCACTAAAACGAGCAACAAACTCTTGCAACTCTTTCTTTTTTTCTTCGGTTTTTTTGTTGGCATTGTTTCTTTGACGAAGAGCCAACTGGCTACTTTCATACCAAAATGTATAATTACCGGTAAACATCTTTACCTTTTTAAAATCTATATCTACAATATGGGTACAAACAGTGTCTAGGAAATGTCTATCGTGAGAGACAACAATAACTGTATTTTTAAAATTTAATAAAAAGTCTTCCAGCCAAGTAACAGTCTGAATATCTAAATCATTGGTAGGTTCATCTAAAATTAAAAAGTCAGGATTTCCAAAGATAGCTTGTGCCAAAAGTATTCTTACTTTTTGATTGCCATTCATATCTTTCATTTGCTTTTCATGGTCTTGAACTTTTATTCCTAACCCAGATAACAAAGAAGCGGCATCGGGTTCTGCATTCCACCCATCCATTTCTGCAAACTGCTCTTCTAATTCTGCAGCCTTAATTCCATCTTGCTCTGAAAAGTCAGTCTTAGCATATACAGCATCTTTTTCCTTCATTACCTCCCAAAGAGTTTTGTGACCAACCATTACGGCATCTATCACTCTAAAATCATCAAATTCTGAGTGGCTTTGAGTCAAAACTGCCATTCTCTTACCAGGTTCCATGCTTATACTTCCCTTATTGGCATCAATTTCACCTGAAAGGATTTTTAAAAAAGTAGATTTGCCAGCACCGTTGGCACCAATAATACCATAACAATTATCCCCGTTAAATTTGATATTGACTTCGTCAAAAAGTACTCTTTTCCCATATTGTAAGGTAATATTGTTGGCTGAAAGCATAGTTATATTTTTAGGCGGCAAATATATGAGAAACTATAAGAAATCTAGTTAAGATTTAAGGATTTTCTGAATACAGTAATATAAAAAATTGTATCTATTTAACTATTAATTTTAAAGGTTTTATCTTTGGATGATTGTCTAAAATTAACCAATAAACTCCTCTTGATAAAGTACTACTTTGGAGAGTAAAATAACTATCGGAAAGATTATTTATTTTATGTACTATTTTACCTTGGATGTCTCTTATTGAAACATCATAAAGACCTTTGAAATTTGATATATATACATCTGTTTCTCCAACAAATGGATTTGGATAAGCAACAATTTCAGAAATGGTGTTTTCACTTTCAATAATAAAAGTTGAAAAATCTGAACTTATGTAAAAATTAACACTAACACTATCTCCAAAATCACCTTGTCCTTGAGACAAAGAATTTCCATTTAAATCATTTAATAGCCAACTACCATCTGTCCCTCCCCAATGAGAAGCTCCTAGACCATCCCCAAAATCGTCGTAAAGAGTGAATGTATAGCAATCTTGTTCTGCAAGAGAAAGAGTTCTATTTATTGTTTGATTTGACTGAATTCCAGAACCATTTAAATTACAATCATAAGGACCCTCTTGGTGAATTACAGTTCCGTCTGAGCTGATAATTGACCAATAAGTTTCTAAGCAATAATCATCTAATACTAATTCAAAGTCTATTGGACTAGTATTGTTGTCATTATTTAAAGAAAAATTCAATACTTCAATACTATCACATCCATTAATTGTTGAGAATGAGTTAGTATAAATACCAGTAGACGTATATGTATTTCCATACCACACAAAAGAATCACACGCAGAAGTAAAAATAGTATCTTGATATATAGGGAATAAATTTAGATCAAGCGAAACAATACTATCGCAGCCATTGGATGTTTGAAAAGTATCTACATATACTCCACTAGAAGTGTATTTAATTCCATTCCAATCGTAGTATTCACAAGTAGATATAGAATCGTTTGAAAAAGTATTTTCAAATATTGTCAATTCTAAAACCAATATACTATCGCAGCCACCAGTTGTTTGTAGTGTATCTATATATTGTCCTGAACTATCTAAATAAAGTCCGTTCCATAAATAACTTATACAAGATTCAACAGTATCTGAAGATATATAATTATTGAAAATATTAAGATTTAGATGAACTATACTATCACAACCAGAAGAGGTTTGTAATGTATCAATATACTCTCCACTTAAGTTGTAAGTAATTCCATTCCATGAATAACTTAAGCAAGCATCCACATATTCATCAATTTCAAAGCTGCTATTTACTGTAAGGTTTAAGTAAATAGTGCTATCACAACCACTATTTGAGAGAAGTGTA
>CAJIYZ010000001.1 GCA_905181675.1 Bacteroidetes bacterium MED-G20 | reverse complement strand
TACTGGAGCGCCAGTAAGAGCAAGATCAATTGCAGAGTTTATATCTTGAGTAGAACCATTTTTATTAAAGTATACATAATGCCCAGCTCCCCCTACTACTACTACTTTAGGCATTCCAATTTGTCCATAATCTCCCATGTCTATACTCGGGTCAGAAAACTTCGCGCAATTAGCCATTCCAAAGTTATCAGCCCATGTAAAAAGTGATTGACACGGTGTGTTTGCAAAATCATCTACTAGATAAAAATCCAATCTCCCAGGGTTAGAATTTGCATACCCTAACGCAGCAGCATAAGCATCTAAAGCAATAGACCCACAAGGGCCGCAAGGCATTACCCATGCTATTACTATTACCTTTCCACTATCTAGCTCAGAAAATAATTGATGAGAAACTCCATCGCAGTCTAGTGCAGAAAAATCAGTTGCATTGTTTTGAGAAATGCCGCTTAAAAAAGATATTGTTAGTAAAAGGAAGATATTTATTCGTTTCATAATTTTTAATTTCTATTGTATTTACAGCATGAATGTAAACCGTTGTAGTCAACATCTTTTGCTTTGAACTTTTCTGTATCGTAACCAATACTTGCTATTGTTTTTTGAATACTATTTATAGTAGAACTATCAGGGTAAAATTTAATATTTATTTTTTGAGTAACCATGTTCCATTTCGCGCTTTTAATTCCTTGAATTTTACTAACAGTGGATTCAATTTTTTCTTTACACATTTCACAGTTTCCCCAAACTTTGAAACTTGTTTTTTCAATCTCATTTTTTTGCCCAAGAAAATTAAAACTAGAAAAAAGAATTAAAATAAATAAAAACAAAGAGCTATTTCGCATATTAAATATATTACAAAATTAAATTTAGTATTAATTCTTGTTAGTTTATCTTTTACTAATTCGATTTCCTGAAATTTGTTTTTGTCTAGTTGATTTGAATCGAAAACCGTTTTTATCCCTTAGGTTCAGATGCTTTGTTTTCCTTCCTTGTACTCTTTCTCGCCACTTCTTCCAGTTTTTAAGAGTCATCTCACGCTTCATTAACATGATTACCTCTTTTTCAGAAATATTAAATTGAAAAAAAATAGCTTCAAAGGGAGTTCTGTCTTCCCAAGCCATTTCTATTATTCTGTCCTTGTCTATATCACTTAAATGCCCCATTAAAAACTAATTATTTTTCATTCCATTTAATATCCAACAGTCAATTTTTTCAATTAGAGTATCATCAAGAACATCGATCAAATTAGATGTAATTGCGGGATTAAAATTTTGATCATACGGCATTGTACCTGCCTTTATTTCAGACATAGAATGGGCAATATTTGCCACTATGCTTTCATAATCTTCTAAAATAATTCCTGCATAATTAGTATTGCTATTGTGGCAAATTGTACAATTATTTAAAAAAATAGATTTGATTTCTGTTTCAAACAAAGTATTATTCTCACATGGTAGAGGTTCTGTAGTTTTGTCTTTACTGCAAGAGATTAACCCCTCAACAAACAGGCAAAAAATAAAAATATATTTTAAATTTAATAACATATATTAAAGACTTAAAAGTTAAATAAAATTAACTTTATCAACAAATATGAAAGTATTATTTAGAATAATCCTAATATGTCCATTCATATCTTTTGGACCTTTATTTTCTCAAGATGATTGGGATTTTGAAAAAAAAAATCAAAACAAACCTCTATTTCTAGATACAAGAGCAATAAATGGACACACAGTTAAATTATTAGAAAAACAAGTCCTTGAATTAAGAATTACCCACAGATTTGGAGAAATTGCTACTACCCAATCTTACAGAACACTATTTGGACTTGATAATTCTTCAGACATTAGAATTGGACTGGAGTATGGCTTGACAGACAAGATAATGCTTGGCGCTGGAAGGTCTAAAGGTGCAGGACCCTTTTTAGAAGTGTGGGACGGATTATTAAAAGTTGGAATGTATAATAATGAGTTGTTAAAACTAAAAGTTTCTTGGTCTTCAAAAGTGTTTTTTACCACAATGGCTAGCTCACTTATTGAAAGTGATTTAACGCACTTCGCGAAATTTTCTCATAGAGCTACTTACCACAATGAACTTTTGGTAGGATTCAAACCCATTAAAAAACTAACTCTACAGCTAAGTCCGGGATTTATTTTTAGAAATATAAGTCATTTTGAGGACAAAAATTTCACACCTCACATAGGAACTGTTGCTAGATTGCATCTATTTAAAAAAGTGAGTTTAATTCTAGAATACTATGCTAATTTTAACTCTACTGATTACAGAAAAAATAATTATGTAAACCCTTTTGGAATAGGGATTGAAATAAATACTTTTGGACATGTTTTTTTATTGAACTTTGTCAATTCAAGAGGAATTGGAGAGGGACAGTTTTTACCATACACAACTAGTAAATGGAGTGAAGGAGAGTTTAGATTTGGATTTACAATTGCTAGAAAATTTAATAAATAGAAAATGAAATATATAATCACAGCTTTGACCTTTTTAGTTTTTTTAAATACTAAAATTGCCCAAGATTTTAATATTAACTCAGAAAATGCAATAGTTGAATTCAATTATTTAGTTGAGGAAGCATTTGGAACTATTAAAGGAGTTTCTGGGAAAATACACTTCGATATTTCTGATTTATCTAAATCTTCTTTTGAAGTTAGTGCCAATATTCCATCAATTAATACATCTAATAAAACTAGAGACAAACACCTTAATGCCAAAGATTATTTTTATACAGAAAAGTATCCAGCAGTTATATTTAAAAGTACTAGCATAACTGCGGATGACGATGAGTTTGTTTTATCTGGAAATATGAAGATTAAAGAAATCTCAAAGCCAGAAAACATTAATTTCAAATTTGAAAATAATGTTTTTATCGGCAGGTGTGTTATTTATTCTAATGACTATAATATTCACAAAAGAAAGACTAGAGAAGACAGTAAAATTCTAGTTAAAATTACCGTCCCCGTTTTGTAATAGAATAAATTTTTGGGGAACAATTCATTTTGTCCGTATATTTATTTTATTGAAAAACTTCATTATTTCCATATTATTACTTGCTGCACCTTCTTTTATTTTGGCTATTGATAAAGAAGAAGCGCTATATTATGCAGACTGGATAGACACAATTCAAGACAATAATTTAACTTTATCGAAGGCTTTTATCAATGAAAACCCATCTAAAGCCTTGGTTTATATTTCCCAAGCAATAGCTAGTACAGACAATATTTTTTTAAAAGCAAAATGCTATTTACAAAAGGGTATTATTTATAATTATTCTTATTCAAACAAAAGCGATTCTGCATTAGAAAATCTGATGTTAGCCAGAAATATTTATCAAGAAAATGACGAAAAAAGAAAGTTGATTTTTAACAATATACTAATTGGTGAAGTTTCCAGAAAAAATGGAAATATAGAAAGTGCAAATCAGCTTTTAAAAAATGCTTTCTCAGATGCTAAAGTTATTAAAGCCTATCCTCTTATGTATTTAGGATATTTAGCTCAAATTGATCTAACCCCAAGTATTTTAATTAAAAATGACAATATTCTAAATAATCTCATTAATAAGTTTCAAGAATCTAAGTTAAAAGCGTATGCTTATTTTATAAGTCATAAAAGAGCAGTAGAAAACCAATTTTTTGATTTAGCTGTTCAATACTTAGATAGTGCTGAAAAGCTCTATGAAATTGATCAGTATCACACCCAATCTATTGAAATGCTCATTAAAAAAGCAGAAATTTATGAGCGAAATAACAATCTTCAAAAGATAGTTCAACTTAATGAAGCTATTTATGAGAAATCCATTACCCATAATTTCGGAAAAGGCCTTATTTATAGCTGTTACAAACTTTCCGATTTTTTTGAATCTATCGATAGGTACGACTGGGCAAACCCTTATTTAAAATATATAAATAAGATTAAAATGGCGGAAGGAGATAGAGAACTTAACGAAAGAATTTTGTTGGCAGAGAAAGAGAAAAAAATAGATGTTGAAAGAGTTAAAACCAAAAACGAATTGAAGTTTCAAGGCTACTTAACATTTATCGGGTTTGGTATAGCTCTATTTATTTTA
Organism: Bacteroidetes bacterium MED-G20; assembly: GCA_905181675.1. Classification (GTDB taxonomy): domain Bacteria; phylum Bacteroidota; class Bacteroidia; order Flavobacteriales_D; family Parvicellaceae; genus MED-G20. The sequence goes on along the minus strand of CAJIYZ010000001.1, from coordinate 5,913 downwards.
GGAATTGCCATATATATTTATTTTGCATTTAAAACTAAATCTGAACTTGCCAACAACCTCCTTTTGGCCAACATGCAAAAAGAAGAACTCAAAAAAGAAAAAGATGATTTCCTAGCTTACACTACCCACGAAATCAGAACCCCTCTTTCTGCAGTTATTTCGGCTTCTGAAATATTAGATAGAACAGAATTGGACTCTTCTCAAAAAAAACATTTAAACGCTTTGAAAAGTAGTGCTAGCAACATTTTATTTTTAGTAAATGATATTCTAGACTTAGCAAAGCTTGAAAAGCGAAAGATATTTTTAGAAAAAATCTCATTTTCAATTGTAAAAGTTATTGAAAATGCCATTTCTATTTTAAATAGCAAAGCTATAGATAACAATGTTGAGGTTAAACTAGTTCTTGGTAATACAATTCCTAAAAACATTTTAGGAGACGCCTTTCGTTTTCAGCAAATCATAGTTAACTTATTGGACAACGCCATAAAATATGCTCCTAATGGGGTTACTAAAATTAAAGTTAAAAACATAGACAATAAAACCATTCAAGTTGAAGTAAATGACAATGGGAAGGGAATAGACCAAGATAAATTGAAGCTTATTTTCCAGCCTTATGCACAAGAAAAAACCAATACTTCCAGACAGTATGGCGGTACTGGCTTAGGGTTGGCAATTTGTGATCTTTTAATCCAGCTAATGGAAGGAGAAATTAAAGTAGAATCCAGCAAATTAGGAACAGATTTCACTTTTAAAATCCCATATGAGTTAGCTCAGAAAAGTATTCCAGAATCTAAAATAAAGATTGAACTCCCCATTAAAGAGCTTAAGATATTAATGGCAGAAGACGATCAGCTCAATGGCCAACTATTTAAAGATTTAATTGAAAATACCGGAAACAATGTAACTGTAGATTGGGCGATAAATGGATTGGAAGTAATGGAGAAAATCACTAATAAATATTACGATCTTATTTTAATGGATATAGAGATGCCTTTAAAAAACGGTTTTGAAACAAGTTCGGAAATAAGAAAATTAGACAATACTAAGATTAATAGTGTTCCAATAATTGCCATGACAGCACATTTGGTTGAAGATGTATTAGAGCGATGTTATCAAAACGGAATGAACGACTGTATTTCTAAACCATTCCAAATAGAAATGCTTTACAAAAAAATATCGGAGACAATTAAAAATATTCATTTAGGCAAAGCAATAAGCACTAATAACCAGCAAAAATATTTACAAATATTTATTAGAACATTTAGAGAAGACTTTAAAGAACTCACCCAATCAATAAAATCTGAAAATATCCCGCTTTTTAAAAGTAAATTACATAAAATGAAAGGGTCTTCTGCAACAATGGAATTCAACGATATTGCAGAATGTATTAGTTCAATGGAGTTAAAAAAATTACTAGATTTAAGTGTTGATTTAAAGAAACTTGAAAGTTTATTTCTTTCAAATACTAAAGAAAGATTACTGTTATGATAAAGGCCATTATTATAGATGATGATGAATTATGTATCTCAATTATTGAAGACATGATTGAGCAATTGGAAGAATTCTCTTGTGTGGGAACCTTTCAAAATGCATTAGAAGCTTACACTTTTATTAATAACAACGAAGTAGATGTTTTATTTTTAGATGTAGAAATGCCTAAAATGGGAGGAATGGAGTTGCTTAAAAGTTTAGAAACCCCACCACTAGTAGTAATGATTACTTCCCATGATGAATTTGCTCTTGAGTCTTACGAATACAATGTAACAGACTTTTTAAAAAAGCCAGTTGAGTGGGCCAGATTTATTAAAACAGTTAAAAAAATAAAAAATCAGCTTTTTGGATTAGGAGCTAAGTTGATTGAAAATGATGACTTAGAACATGTATTTATTAAAACAGACTCTAAGCTTGTCCAATTAAAGTTTAATGATATTCTGTGGGTAGAAGCACTCGGAAATTATGTTAGAGTCCACACATTGGAAGAAAAACACACAGTACTTACCACTATGAAGGAACTTGAGGCAAAACTTCCAAATAAAGATTTTTTGAGAGTTCAAAGATCATTTATAGTTAGATTAGATCAAATAAAATCGATAGAAGATAATTACATCATCATCAACGACAAAGAAATTCATATTGGAAAATCTTACAAAGATGAGTTAACTAACAGGTTAAACTTGTTATAACAATTCAAAATCATATTCGCTTTCTCCTTTTTTTGCTTTTTCGTAATCGGGCTTTATTAAAAGACTCTTTTGTCTTTGCCAATCTTCGGAGTTCTTCATTTTAACTTTTGTAAAAAAAGCCCAGTACGACTCTTTAGTCATACTGTCCCAGTGAATAACTAAACTTCTTCTTTGTAAGGTTTGAAATAAATTAAAAGAAATACAGACAAAAAACAAACTTAACACACCATTTTTTAATGCAGGAAGTTTATGTGTTAAAAGCTCTCCAAGTGGAATTATTAATAGTGGATAATAATCTATCATGGGCCTCATTCCAAAGCCACCACCAAACCACCAGCACCACCAAGAAGAAAATACATAAACAGTAGAAATCAAGGTAAGTATAATTGGTAATCCCCATTCGTTTTTATTTTGGTACATTTTGTAGATGCCAAGAAAAGAAAGGATAAAGACGGGACTGTAAACTAGCCATCCTTTCCGGTAACTAAAAAGAAAATTTAATATTCTTGGCCTATCAAAATAAAACCTTTCCCCGATGTAGGAGTTGAATACCCAATTTCCGGTAGCCCACTTCCAGTAAATAAATTGAATTGAGCAGATTGAAATAGCTACCACGATTGTTAGTGCTAAAAGTTTAATGTTCTCTAACGACCATGCCAATCTTTTTTTAAAAGACTCCCATCCAAAAACATTGAAAAGAAAACAAATCAATCCAAATAAGATATTGGTTGGCCTTACAAGGAATAATAATCCAAAGATTAGTCCCAAAAGTACTGATACCTTAAAATTAAAATTCTGAAAAACTTTGGTTGTCAAGAACATCAGGAAAGAAGCTAGAGAAAAAGTATAAACATGAGACATGCAAGGTTCAGTAGTAGAGTAATAAAACAAGTTGCTGCCTAAAAAAACCAAGAGCAATAAAAACGAAACATTTTTTTCATTGTAAAGTCTTAATAATACCCTACTTAAAAAATACAACCCAATTATTAGGTAAAAGACACTTGAAAACGTTAACCCAATTTCATATACTGTGGAGAATCCATTTGCATTAATTTCAGGATTTAAGACTGCACAAAGATGAGCAACCAAGAAAAATGGAAGATACATTATCGCCATTCCCATGGTTGTTTTAACAACCTTATTACCGTTTGGGGCAGTTTCTGGCCAGAACTGGTGCTTTTCAGAATAATTAATAGGTGAATTATCTAAGAAATTAAATTTTAAATCTTTGTGAACAAATACTGCAGGCAAGTAGGAGTAATAGGAAGTGACATCCCAATTAATTAAGGCATTTTTATTTTCTGCATTTCTCCAAGGTTGAATATTAAATATCACCCCTATTTGAATTAATAGTATGGCAAATAAAGTCAGTCGAACGTAGGAGACTTTTTTCAATAAATTAAATATTTGTGGTCATAATTGCATTTCTGGAATTTTGCTACTATTTACGATAAGCTTTCCTTTTGTTGCATATTTTATTTCTTCAACTGTCACACCAGGGGCTCTCTCTAGAAGCTCAAAACCTCCATTTGGTAAAATATTTAATACCGCAAGATTAGTCACTATCTTTTTTACGCAATTCACGCCAGTTAATGGTAGACTGCAATTTTCTAACAATTTACTTTCTCCTTTTTTATTGGTGTGCATCATGGCAACAATAATATTTTCTGCACTAGCAACTAAATCCATAGCTCCTCCCATTCCTTTTACCATTTTTCCAGGTATTTTCCAATTGGCAATATCCCCATTTTCAGAAACCTCCATAGCTCCTAAAACCGTAAGCTGAACGTGCTTCCCCCTTATCATTGCGAAGCTCATAGAGGAGTCGAAGTAAACAGCACCTGGAAGAGCCGTGATGGTCTGTTTACCAGCGTTAATCAAGTCAGCGTCAACATTTTTTTCAGCGGGGAATGGTCCCATTCCAAGAATTCCATTTTCAGATTGAAATTCAACATTTATATCTTTAGGGATGTAATTAGCAACCAAAGTCGGAATACCTATACCAAGATTTACGTACCATCCATTTTTTAGCTCTTGTGCAATTCTTTTTGCAATACCAATTTTATCTATCCCCATATTATTTATTTTTCATTTATGGTTCTTTGCTCTATTCTCTTCTCGTAATTAGAACCTTCAAAAATTCTCTGAACAAATATTCCTGGAGTATGAATTTGATTTGGATCTAAATCCCCTGGAGCAACTAATTCTTCGACTTCTGCAATAGTAATTTTCCCAGCCATAGCCATAAGAGGATTAAAGTTTCTTGCAGTTCCTTTATAAATTAAATTGCCGGCTGTATCCCCTTTCCAGGCTTTTACAATTGCAAAATCTGCATTTAAAGCAGTTTCTAAAATGTGTGGTTTGCCATTAAAAGCTCTAACTTCCTTTCCTTCACTAACTTCAGTCCCAAATCCTGCTGGGGTATAAAAAGCAGGAATTCCAGCACCTGCAGCTCTACATCTTTCTGCTAAAGAGCCTTGAGGAATAAGATCCACTTCCAGTTCACCTGATAGCATTTGTCGTTCAAACTCTTCATTCTCGCCGACATAGGAAGAAATCATTTTTTTGATTTGTTTATGTTTTAAAAGGTAGCCTAATCCAAAATCGTCAACTCCAGCATTATTAGAAATACAAATTAATCTGTTTATTTTCATATTAACTAGTGCTTCAATACAGTTTTCTGGAATACCACATAACCCAAATCCACCAAGCATAATGGTTGCCCCATTTTTAATGTCTTTACAGGCTTCAGAAGCGTTTAAAACTGTTTTTTTTATCATTTTTTACCAATTATCCTCGTTAGACCAATCCTCTTCTAGCTCTTCTTTTAATTCGGGCTTTTGGATAGTCTCATTACAATCTATAGGGGATTTTAATACAGTTTCAGGCATTTCAAAATCTTCCTGTGAAATATTTAAAGAATCGTCTGCATTTATAGATTTTGTATAATATGCAAATATAGGAAGCGCGGTATTGGTGCCCATTCCCATGCTAAGAGTATTAAACCTTACAGATCTATCTTCGGCTCCAACCCAAACACCAGTAACTAAATCTGGAGTTAACCCCATAAACCACCCGTCGGATTGATTTTGAGTAGTGCCAGTTTTTCCAGCAATTGGTTGAGTTATTCCCGCGTAGGGTCTTTCTTCAGTTTCTTTTCCTCTTATACGAATCGCTGTTCCTCCTCTTAAAGGATTGCCGTAGGAGTTTTTTAATGTAGGGTGGTTAACCCCTTTAGTTACCAATTTCATCATTTCTAAAATTGAATATGCAGTTTCTTTATTCCAAACTTGTTTGGATTCTATTTTGGGTTCATAAATCAGGTTCCCAAATTTATCTTCAATTCTTAAAAGGTAAACAGGCTTCATATATACCCCTTGATTTGCAAATGGAGCTATTGCACCTACAATATCATGAACAGAGATGTCGAAAACTCCAAGCGCCATTGCAGGAACTTGATCGAACTTAGAGGTGTCAATCCCGAGCTGTGCCACTCTGTTAAATACGTCGTTAATCATAGAACCTTTTTTAATGATACTGGCTGTGATATTGTTCATTGAATTGGCCAAAGCAAAGGAAATAGAGGTCAAGGCTCCTGTAAAGTTATCTCCGGAGTTAGTTGGACACCAAAGTTTTTTTCTAAACTCATTAAAAGGAACTTCAATACAATATTCTATATCTGGCACTTGGTAGCAGGGGTCTACAACACCAGATTCTAGAGCAGTGGCAT